>CALARO010000111.1 GCA_937888935.1 uncultured Clostridia bacterium | reverse complement strand
CGCTCATGCGCAAGCTCGTGGAATTGCAGTACGCGCGTTCCGATATGGATTTCCGCCGTTCCACGTTCCGCGTGCGCGGCGATACGCTCGAAATTTTTCCCGCTTCGGCTTCCGAAATCGCGATCCGCGTGGAATATTTCGGCGACGAAATTGATAAAATCTACGAAGTGGAAGCGCTCACGGGCAACCGTATCAACGAGCTTTCGCACGCGGCGATTTTCCCCGCTTCGCAGTACGCCGTCGGCACGGAAAAACTGCGCGGCGCGCTTTCCATGATCGAAGAAGATCTGCAAGGCGAAGTGAAAGCTTTTCAGGACGAAGGCAAAATTTTAGAAGCGCAGCGGCTGAAACAGCGCACCGAACACGATCTTGAAATGATGCGCGAAATCGGCTATTGCAGCGGCATCGAAAATTACAGCCGCTATTTCGACGGCAGAAGTCCCGGCGAGCCGTCGTTCACGCTTCTCGATTATTTCCCCAAGGGCGAATTTCTGGTGTTTATCGACGAAAGCCACATGACCATTCCGCAAATCCGCGCCATGTACCACGGCGATTATTCGCGCAAGAAAAATCTCGTGGATTACGGCTTCCGCATGCGCTCGGCGTACGATAATCGCCCGCTCACGTTCGAAGAATTCGACGCGCGCGTACCGCAGCTCATCTGCGTTTCCGCCACCCCTGCCCCCTACGAACGCGAACAGGCGGGGCAGTTTGCCGAGCAGCTGATCCGCCCCACGGGACTTCTCGATCCCGAAATTGACGTGCGCCCCACGAAAGGGCAGATCGACGACCTGTTTGCGGAAATCAACAAAGAAAAGGCGGCGGGCGGCAGAGTGCTTATCACCACGCTCACGAAGCGCATGGCAGAAGAACTCACCGATTATTTGAAAGAACACGGCGTGAAAGTGCGATATATGCACAGCGACGTAGACACACTCGAACGCGTGGACATCGTAAACGGCTTGCGCGCGGGAGAATTCGACGTGCTTTGCGGCATCAATCTTCTTCGCGAAGGACTGGACATGCCCGAAGTGCGGCTCGTGGCGATACTGGACGCGGACAAAGAAGGCTTTTTGCGCAGCGACACCGCGCTGATTCAGACGATCGGCAGAGCGGCGCGAAACGCGGAAGGGCGGGTGATCATGTACGCCGATACGATCACGGACAGTATGCGCCGCGCGATCGACGAAACCAACCGCCGCCGCACGATACAGAAGCGTTACAACGAAGAACACGGGATCACGCCGAAAACGATCGTGAAAGAGATCAAATCGTCGCTTGTGATCAGTAAAAAGGCGAAGAGCGGCGAAGAGATCAAGGCGAAAGACATACCGGACGAGATCGAGAAGCTGAAAGCGGTGATGCGCGTGGCGAGCGCGAATCTCGATTTCGAGCGGGCGATCGAAATCCGCGAAAAGATCGCAGAACTCAGACAGCGGCTAGCGAAACTTACCCGCAAATAGCGATAGGGCTTTTGATAAGCGTCGCATTTCTTTGTCGTGTTCCGTGCGCCCTTGGTCGCGTACGTCCTTGTACGCTCCCGTCGTGCGTACTCGCACTTCGCGAACTGCTCGCTTCTGAAAAGTCCGCAGCTTTTCAAGCCTTCCCCTTGCCTGCTGAAAATTTTAAGCTATAAAATTTTCTTCGGCAAAAATGTTCAGCCACTTCGTGGCTTCCCCTCGGGGGGAAGCTACTTGCGAAGCAAGGAGATGAGGGGCTTAATTTCTTACACATACTTTCATTTCAAACGAAATTGCCAACACCCCCACCCGCAAACACAACCCCAAAAACCAAACAGGAAGCAAAAAACCATGCAAGAAAATATCGTAGTCAAAGGCGCAAAAGAAAACAACTTAAAAAATATTAACGTCACCATTCCCCGCAACAAACTCACGGTGTTCACGGGTCTTTCGGGCAGCGGCAAATCCACGCTCGCCTTCGAAACCATTTTCGCCGAAGGTCAGCGCCGCTACGTGGAAAGCCTTTCATCCTACGCCCGCCAGTTTTTAGGGCAGATGGAAAAGCCGGACGTAGAGAGCATCGAAGGCTTATCGCCCGCGGTGAGCATTGATCAGAAAACCACTTCGCGAAACCCGCGATCCACGGTGGGAACGGTCACGGAAATCTACGATTATTTCCGCTTATTGTACGCGCACGTGGGGGTGGTGCATTGCCCGAAATGCGGCAGAGAAATCCGCCACCAGACGGTGGACGAGATTGCCGATAAAGTGATGGCGATGCCCGAAGGCAGCAAGATTTTGATCAACGCGCCCGTGGTGCGCGGCAGAAAGGGCGAGTACGTAAAAGAGCTGCAAAATTATAAAAAAAGCGGCTACGCCCGCGTGAAAATCGACGGGGTAGTGTACGATTTACAGGAAGAAATTCATCTCGAAAAGAATATCAAGCACAATATCTCGGTGGTGGTGGATCGGCTCGTGGTGAAAGAAGGCGTATTAAAGCGGCTCACCGATTCTCTCGAAACAGCGCTCAAACTCGCCGACGGACTTGTGGTTATTGATTGCGACGGCAACGAAGAGCTGTTTTCCACTTCGTATGCCTGCCCCGATTGCGGCGTTTCCATCGAAGAAGTCGAGCCGCGCCTGTTCTCATTCAACACGCCCTACGGCGCATGCCCCGATTGCTCGGGGTTGGGTTTCAAGCAGCTCGTCGATCCCGATCTCATCTGCCCCGATAAAACGAAAACGCTTCGCGAAGGCGCAATCCACGTGGCGGGGTGGTGTCTTGAAAGCAATTCGCAAACGCAGATGTACGTCAACTCGCTTGCAAAGCATTACGGCTTCTCGCTGGACGTTCCCGTCAAAGATCTGCCAAAGAGCGTGTACGATTTGCTAATGTACGGCAACGGCGGTGAAAAATTCGATATGTCGTATTCCACCCGCTCGTTTTCGGGCAGCTATAAAATGGCGTGGGAAGGCTTTGTAAACAACCTGCAACGCCGCTACGCGCAAACTTCGTCGGACGGCGTGAAGTACGATATCGAGCGGTACATGCGCACCATGCCCTGCGATACGTGCGGCGGCAAACGATTGAAAAAAGAAGCGCTCGCCGTAACGATCGGCGGCAAAAATATTTACGAATTAACTTCGCTGTCCGTGGAAAAACTGCTCGATTTTCTCGACGATCTGCAATTTTCCGAAAGCGAAAGCCTGATCGCGGCGGGTATTTTAAAAGAAATCCGCAGCCGGCTCGGCTTTTTAAGGAACGTAGGACTGCAATATTTAACGCTTTCGCGCTCGTCGGTGGGTCTTTCGGGCGGCGAAGCGCAGCGCATCCGCCTTGCCACGCAGATCGGCAGCGCGCTCACGGGCGTTTTGTACATTCTCGACGAGCCGAGCATCGGTCTTCACCAGCGCGACAACGAAAAACTGCTTTCTTCCCTGCAAGGTCTGCGCGATCTCGGCAACACGCTCATCGTGGTAGAACACGACGAAGACACCATCCGCGCGGCGGATTATATCGTGGATATCGGCCCTTACGCGGGCGTTCACGGCGGCGAAGTGGTGGCTTGCGGCACGCAGGAAGATATAATGGCAGAGCCGCGCTCGATCACGGGCGATTATCTCGCGGGCAGAAGAAAAATCGAAACGCCGAAAACGCGAGTGCAGCCGGACGGCCGCTGGCTCGAAATTAAAAATTGCCGGCAAAACAACTTAAAAGGCATCAACGTGCGCTTCCCCGTAGGGCTTTTCACGGCGGTTACGGGGGGATCGGGCAGGGGCAAAACGTCGCTCCTCAACGAGATACTGTACCCCGCGCTTGCGGACGAGCTGAACGGCGCAAGGCTGCCCAGGGGCAAGTCGGGCGAAATTCTCGGCATGGAAAATTTCGATAAAGTGATCGCCATAGATCAGTCGCCCATCGGCAGAACGCCGCGTTCCAACCCCGCCACCTACACGGGCGTGTTCAACGCCATCCGCGAATTGTACGCCGCCACGCAGGACGCGAAAGAGCGCGGCTACAAAGCGGGCAGATTTTCGTTCAACATGGCGGGAGGCAGGTGCGAGCATTGCTTCGGCGACGGCATCATCAAAATCGAAATGCACTTCCTGCCCGATATTTTCGTGCCGTGCGAAGTGTGCGGCGGCAAACGCTACAACCGCGAAACGCTCGAAGTGAAGTATAAGGGCAAATCCATTGCCGACGTACTCGATATGACGATCGACGAAGCCTGCGAATTTTTTAAACCCGTGCCGTCGATCTACAATAAAATCAAAACGCTCGAAGAAGTGGGGCTGGGGTATATGAAGCTCGGCCAGTCCGCCACCACGCTTTCGGGAGGCGAAGCGCAGCGCGTAAAACTCGCCACCGAGCTTTCCAAGCGCGCCACGGGCAGAACGGCGTATATTTTAGACGAGCCTACCACCGGCTTGCACTCGTACGATGTGGACAAGCTTTTAAAAATCCTGCTCCGGCTACGCAATTCGGGCAACACCGTCATCGTCATCGAGCATAATCTGGACGTGATCAAATGCGCCGATTATATCGTGGATCTCGGCCCGGAAGGCGGCGACGGCGGCGGCACGGTGGTAGCGTGCGGCACGCCCGAAGAAGTGGCGAACGTAAAGGGCAGCTATACCGGCTTGTTTTTAAAGAAAATGCTTTGATAAAAACGAAAATATCGCCTTGCGGACGCTTGCTTCGCGGGGCGATTTTTTCGCGCGGCAAAAAATCAAAAAAATTCGCAAAAAATTCAAAAAAAACTTCGCAGGATTTCAATTATTTCGATACCTCGCGTGTGTATCTCGGCGGGCAGAGCGAAACCGCGTTGCGCGATTGCTTAACTTCGCGCTACCCCCGCGAAAGTTTTGTGTTTGCGAATAAGCTTTCCACAAGCTGCTTCAAAAAAGAAGAAGAAATCGAGCCGCTTTTCGAAGCGCAGCTGAAAAGTTGCGGGCTTGAATATTTCGATTTTTACTTAATGCACGCGCAAAGCCGCGAAATTTTCGAAAAATATCGCGCCTGCCGCGCCTACGAAAAGGCAATGCAATTCAAAAAAGAAGGCAGAATCCGCCACCTTTGCATGTCTTTTCACGATAAAGCCGAAGTGCTTGACGATATTCTCACCGCCTATCCCGAAGTGGAAGCGGTGCAGATTCAGCTGAATTATCTCGATTTCGAAGATCCCGCCGTGCAGTCGGGCGTGAAATTTCTGCCGATGTACCTGCCCGTGCTGCTCGGCGGCTGCCTGCTCGGCATAAGGTGGGGCGTCGCCGTGGGCGCGCTTTCGCCGCTCGTCAGCTTTCTGATTACGTCTGCTGCGGGAAGCCCGATGACCGCGCTCGCAAGATTGCCGTTTATGTCGGCGGAACTTTTGATATTCGCGGCGGTGGCGGGCGCGTTCTCGAAAAAAATCGCGAAAAACGCGCTTTGGGCGTTCCCCGCGGTGATTTCGGCGCAGATTGTCGGCAGAGCCGCGTTTTTAGCGCTTGTCGCAATCTTTCAAAGCGTTTCGCCGTTCACCCCCGCGCTCGTATGGGGGCAGATCGTTTCGGGCGTTACGGGACTTATTTTGCAGGCGATTTTTGCGCCGCTCATCGTTATCGCGCTTAAAGCGTTGCTCGATAAAAAAAGCGATTAAATCAAGGACTACCCATGCCGAATTGTAAAACAGCTACGAAAAAATCGAATTTCCAAGCCGATTTAAAAGCGGCGAAAACCGCGCTCGAAGGGCATACGCTCGCGCTTTGCAAGGGCGAAGAAGTTTTCACCAGCGATCTTCGCGGCGTTGCGCCCATGCTCGATTTTCTCGGAAAGGGCGTGAATTTAAGCGGCTTTGCGGCGGCGGACGTCGTGGTGGGCAAAGCCGCGGCAATGCTTTTCAAAAAGGTGGGAGTTGTTGCCGTGTACGCAAAAACGCTTTCAAAAAGTGGCAAACGCTATCTCGAAGAGAACGGAATTTACGCGGAATACGGCGCGCTCACCGAAAAAATCATCAATCGCGCGGGTACGGACGTCTGCCCCATGGAACGCGCCGTACTCGAAATTTCAAACGAAGAAGAAGGGTATCGTGCGATTTTGCAACGCCTTAGCGAACTTCGCGCCGCGCAGAAGTAAAACGTAAAGTAAAATTAAAATCGAAGTAAAATCAAAAAAAGAAGTGCCGCCGGCTCAGCCGACGGCATTTTCTATACGCAGGCAAAAAACAAATTATTTCATATCGTCGGGAATTTTTCTGTCGCGGTAGTAAAATTCGCGATCTTTCTCGCCGATTTCGCGCAGCACGCGGCAGGGGTTTCCCACCGCCACCACGTTTGCGGGCAGATCTTTCGTCACCACGCTTCCCGCGCCCACCACGGTGTTGTCGCCGATCGAAACGCCGGGCAGTACGATCACGCCTGCGCCCAGCCAGCAATTTTTGCCGATTTTCACGGGCAGATTGAATTGGCAGCCTTTTTTGCGCAAAGGCGGATACACGGGATGCCCCGCCGAAGCGAGCGTCACGTTCGGCCCGATCATCGTGTTGTCGCCCACGTAAATGTGCGTGTCGTCCACCATCGTAAGGTTGAAATTCGCGTAAACGTAATTGCCGAAATGGCAATGCTTGCCGCCGAAATTCGCATGGAAAGGCGGCTCGATATAGCAGCCTTCGCCGATCTCGGCAAACATTTCTTTCAGCATTTTTTCGCGCTTTTTGCCTTCTACGGGTCGCGTTGCGTTAAAATCGTATAAGCGATCAAGGCATTTCGTCTGTTCTTCCACAATCGCGGGATCGTTCGGCTCGTAAATTTCGCCCGTATGCATTTTTTCTTTCATCAAACTCATTTTAAAATACCTGTTTTCGTAAGATTCGCCGAATTTTTCGGCTAAAAACAGTATACCATAAAACGCGCCCCGAGCGTTAGCGAAAAACACCGGCTTTCGCAAAATTTTTTGCAAAAACTACGCAGACGAAAGCTTTACGCCGAGCGGAATTTATAAAATTTTTTTAATCTTCACCGTGCCGCACAAAAGATCGGAATAAGAATAGGCGGTGCGCCCGAGAAAATTTTTCTCGTCGGGTTTCACGGTGAAAAGCGCGGGGTAAATGCCCGAAAGCACGCCGAAGAACGTAATCGACTTATTTCTGCCGAGATTGAGATTGACTTTCACTTTCGAATCGGCACAGGTTTTCACGAACTCTTTCACAGAAGACAAATTTTTCGTATTTTTCAGCATACGGATATTTTAGCCGAAACGCGCCGCGCTTATTCGCCCCGCAAAAAAGTAGTGATAAAAGCCGCCGCGAAAGTGTCATAATTTTCCGCCCCGCGTCATAGAATAGTCAAGGACGAAAACGAAACGCAAAGGAAACCGCCCGCGCAAAAAATCGCGGCCGGCGCAAAAAAGGAGGACGAAAAGCCATGATCAAACCAGAATATTCAACCTGCCGCTACACGAATAAAGCGTGCGAAACGTCCGCGCTCTCGCGCGTGGAATGTCGGATTCCCGGCAGCGAAATCAGCGAAATTTTAGCCGTTCGCGCCGAAGTGTACCCCGCCGATTGCGCGTGCGGCGATAAACAGATCGCCTACGGCGGCAGAGCGGTGTTCTCGTTTGTGTACGCCGACGGCGATAAGCGCGTGTGTCGTGCCGAGCGCGGCGTGGAATTTTCTCACCGCGCCCCGTGCGAAGCGGCGGAAAGCGATTGCATATGCGTTCCCGCGTATTTTGCGGACGACGTTTCGTATCGCCGCGAAGGTTCGTTTATCGTGGCGGCGGCGGGGATCCGCGCGAATATCGCCGTGTACCGTGAAGAAGAAATTTCGTATCTTTCGGGCGGCGAAGAGCTTGCGCTGAAAAAGCAACCCGCAACGTTCACGCGCTTTTCGTTTTCGGCGACGGACGGCGAAGAAAACGACGAATTCGAAACGGAATATTTCACCGATCTTCTGCTGCACAGCGAAGCGGCTTACGTGAAAAACGTTTCCTGTACGGACGGCACGGTAAGAGTCGAAGGCGAAATCGTTTTAAACGTCTGCGCGCTCAAAGAAGACGATACTCTCGTTTCCTACGAGCGGCTGATTCCGTTCACGGCGGAAGCGCCCGCGCCGTATTTTGTGGATGAAAATTGGCAAACGAACGGGGCAGAGGGCGATTTAACGCAAAATTCGGCGCAAAATGCGGCGAAAAATCAGTCGCAAAATCAGGCGCAGAACGAACAGGCGAAATTTGCCGCCCGCGTATCCATTTCTTCGGCGAATTTGTCGGCGGAAACGTCGGAAGAGCGCAACAAATGCGCGGTGCGCGCCGAATTTAAATTCAACGTGCAGATTTTCGAATATTCGCCCGAAACGCTCGATTTCTGCGCGGACGCGTTTTCCGCAAAGCAGAGCGTAACGCTCGAAACGCGCGAAACAAGCTGCCGTCGGCTCAGATTTACGAAAACTTACGTGAAAAAAATCGAAGGCACGGCTGCGCTTTCCGCCCCGATCGACTACACGGCTTCGTTTCTCGCGGCGGCGTTGCCGAGAGCGGAAGCGAGCGTAAAAGCGGGCAAAAACGGCGCGTTCGAAATCGAAGGCGTGGCAAACGCGCGGGTGATTTTGTCCGATAAAGACGGCTTGCGCGCGGCGGAACTCACGCTGCCGTTCGTCATCACGGAAACGGGCGAAATCGCGAAAACGGACGAAATCGAAACGCAGGCGATCGTGTGCGGCATCTCGCTGAAACAGAAAAAAGAAGGCGAAGCGGAAGCGGAAGCCACGCTGAAAGTTACGCTGTTCGTTTACGAAACCGTGCCGATGAGCTACGTGGCGAAAGCGGAAGGGGGCGAAGAATACGGCGAAGAAACGTGCGCCATGTCGATTTTCGTGCCGCGCAGCGGCGACGGCTTGTGGGAAACGGCGAAAGCGCTTCGCAAAACGCCCGAAGAACTCACGCGCACCAATCCCGATCTCGTTTTCCCCTTAAAAGGCAAAGAACGCATCCTTGTGTACAACCGCAAGTAAAAGTAAACCGCAAATAAACGGAAAGTAAACCTTAAAAAAACGGCATAAAAAATCAACCGCCCTTCAAGCGCGAAAGCGTTTGGGGGGCAAAAATTTGTATAAAGAAGTCGAAAAAAGCGTAAAAAATTTCTCGCGCACGCGTGCGGCATCATAAAAGGCGCGAAAACCTGTTGACGAAACGCGCCGTTTGTGGTAAAATATTATTCGGCAAGGCGTTGAAAAACGCAAGGCAAAGCGCACGGCGCAAATTGTGGTAAAATATTATTCGGCAAGGCGTTGAAAAACGCAAGGCAAAGCGCACGGCGCAAAGCGAAGCGCAGAGAAAACAAAGCAAGGAAAACCGGTGGAAGCAAGAATGCAGGAACAAGAAGAAATTTTTATCGAAAAGCTCGCGGCGGCAGCGGAAGAAACGTCGAAAAAGCTTGAAAAAGCCGCTTTGGAAGAAACGAACGCGCAAAACGGCGGAACATGCGGCTGCGAAAGCAGGCAAACCGACGCGCAACCGGGCGCGCCGGGGCAACCCGCAAATTTATGCCTTTTCGAAAGCGCGATCAAAGAATTTATCGAAGAGATCCGCGCCGCGCTTTTCCCCGAAATTTTCTGCTGCGCAAACCCCGCAAGGCGCTCGCTTCCGCGGCGGAAAATCTGTACTGCATGCTGCTTTCCGCCCTGAGCGCGCCCGCGCAAACGGAAACGCCCGCGCAATCCGAAACGCAGGCAAAAACGCCCGCGCAATCCGAAACGCAATCGCAAACGGAAGAAAGCGCGCAAAAAATCACGCTTGAATTTTTAAACGCGCTGATCGAAATCCGCCGCGTGCTTCAAACGGATCTCACCGCCGGTTATCGCGGCGATCCGGCGGCGAAAAACGAGCGTGAAATCGCTCTCTGCTACCCCTGTTTTTACGCGCTTCTGGCGCATAGAACGGCGCATTTTCTGTATGAAAAGGGCGTACCCGTGCTGCCGCGAATGATGAGCGAAATCGCGCACAGCCGCACGGGCATAGATATTCACCCGGGCGCGAAAATCGGCGAATATTTCTTTATCGACCACGGCACGGGCGTGGTGATCGGCGAAACGGCAACGATCGGCAAAAACGTGAAGCTGTATCAGGGCGTAACGATCGGCGCGAAGAGCTTCAAAGCAAACCCGGACGGCTCGCTCGTCAAGGGCGTGAAACGCCACCCCGATATTTTAAACGACGTGGTGATTTACGCGAACGCTTCTGTGCTTGGCGGCGGCACGGTGGTGGGCAACGGCGCGGTGATCGGCGGCAACGCGTGGGTAACTCATTCCGTGCCTGACGGCGTCACGATCCCTTCGAATTACGTGGGTTGAGCGCGCACCGAACGAAAAAAGCAAAGAAAACGCAGAAACGCAAAGGACAAAAACGCGATGAATTATTGCAAAGTGAAAGCGGGCGCAAAAATCAATTTAACGCTTGATATTACGGGCGTAAGCGGTGGGTATCACCTGCTCGATTCGCTCGTCGTGTCGCTCGATCTTTCCGATTTGATCGCGGCGAAGCGCAGGAAGGACGGCGCAATCAAAGTGTATTCTCACGGCGAAGGCACGGAACTTCTGCCCGAAACGGAAAACAACGCGTACAAAGCCGCGCAGCTTTTTGCCGAAGAATTTCAAACGGGCGGCGCGGAGCTGAAAATTTACAAAAATATCCCCGTGGGCGCGGGGTTGGGCGGCTCGTCGGCGGACGCGGCGGGCGCGCTGCACGCAATGCGGCAACTGTATCTCAAAGAGATCACGCCCGAAACGGAAGAGCGGATTTTACAAATCGCCGACCGCACGGGCAGCGATACGCGGGCGATGTATCTCGGCGGCGCGGTGCGAATGCGGGGCAGGGGCGAAATCGCGGAACGGGTTTTCAGGCAAAACGTGCAGCCGCGCGAAAAAAAGAAGCTGTTTTTTCTGTTGATATGCCCGCGCACGGGGGTGTCCACGCCGAAGTGCTTTCAAGGCTACGACAAAGCGGGAATCGCCTATCCGCCCGCCACAAAGAGCGCGGTGGAAAAGTACGAAAACGGCGACGTCGCGGGGCTGGGAAAACTCATAAAAAACGATTTGCGGGCGGCGGCATGCGAACTCAACGCCGATGTACGGCAGGCGATCGAAGAAGCGGAATGGTTTTCGCCGCTCGGCGCGGGCATGACAGGCTCGGGCAGCGCGGCATACGCCCTGTTCGATACGCGTGAAATGCTCGATTGGGCGTTCAGCCGCTACAAAGGCAACTTCCGCGCCATCCGCGCCGAAAGCGTTTTCTGATACAAAGCAAAAATCATCTGATCCGCCCGAAACTAAGGGCAAAGGAGAGAATATATGGAAGAAAGAATTATCGACGACGAGTACGGCAGGGGTATCCGCCTGAAAAAGACGAAAGACGGCTACGTAGACGCCACGGACGAGCTTTCCGAACGCGACAAAGCGAAAAACGAAGCGCAAAGCGAAGAGAAAGCAACCGCCGCGGAACTCGACGGCGAACTCGAAAACGAGATCGAAAGCGAAATCGAGAACGAGATCGACGGCGAAGAAACGCAGTCGGAAGCCGCGGACGAAGTGATTTTCGAATTTCCAGAAGAAGACGACGAAGAGCTTGCCGCGCTTTCCGCCGAAGACGCCGCCGCGCTGATCAGAAAGCGCGAAGAAGAGCGGAAGAAGCGGGAAGAGAAAGCGGAAACGTTGTGCGCCGAAGGCGAAACGCTGCTGGAAAAAGCGAAAGGCGAAAGCGGCGAAGAAGCGGAAACTTCGTATAGCGCGGCGGCGGAAAAATTCGATGCCGCGCTGGTGGAAATTCCGTGCTACAAGCGCGCCGCGCTCGGATTCTGGCGCGCGAAAACGCACTACGGCGAAACGTTGCAGCCGCTTTATAGCGAGTGGGCGAGCTACGGCTACGAAGAATTTGCCGCCACGTTCGGCGAAGAAGCCGTAAAAGAGTTGTGCGCGGAATGGGGCGAAAAAGCGGAAGCGGAAAAAACCCGCCTTGCGCAGGAAATCGCACCGATCAAAAAGGACTACGAAGAGAAGACGGAAAAACGCCGCGCCGTGCTGAAAGAGCGCGTGTACGATACGCGTAAAAAATTCGTTCCCGCGCTTTCGGTAGAAATCGCGCTGCTTGTATTCACCGTGATTTTCGCCGCGAACATTTTTTCGCGGGAAGACGCGCTTTTCGTGTGGCTGACCATCGCGGGCGGCGCGTTGTTCGTGATTGCATTGCCGTTTTTCTGCCTTGCCGCGTCGCATTTCGCGCACGCCGTAAAGCTTTCTCACGCGAACGAAATGAAAAGCTCAACGGAAGAAGGCAGGAAGCTCGCCGCGCTTGAAGCCGCGTTTGAATTTTTATCGGATATGACTTCCGCCGAAAGCGAAGCGCCCGAAGAAGAATAAAAAGCCTTTGATATAGCCTTCCCCCGGGGGCGGGCGTCGCCCGTTCCGTAACGGACTGTTGCAACCTGTTTGAAATAGAAATCTCTGCCTTTGATATAGTCTTCCCCCTGGGGGGAAGGTGTCGCCGGATGGCGACGGATGAGGGGCGCAGCTTGTTTTCTATCCGCTTTTTCAAACAAAGCAGCGTAACTTGTTTTCTAATGGATTGTTGCAACCTGTTTGAAATCAAGATCTATGCCTTGTATCAAGCCTTCCCCTTGGGGGGAAGCTGTCGGCGAAGCCGACTGATGAGGGGCGTAGCACATTTTTGATTTTCTGAATATTCCGGAAGGAATTTTTGAAGATCAAGCGGCGTAACTTGTTTTCTATCAGTTTTATCAAACAAAGGTGGCGCAACTTGCCCCTTCCAAAAAAACACAATTTCCCAACGAAAAAAATCAGTATGAAAAAATTATTTCCCTATTTCGGGGCGTATAAAAAAGAACGTTTTTTATCCCCCCTGTTCAAATTATTCGAAGCCACTTTCGAGCTTTTAGTGCCGGTGGTGGTGGCGAAAATTATCGACGTCGGCTTAGGCGCGCCGCTTGCGGGCGGCGGCTACAACGCAAACACGGCGTACATCGTAAAAATGTCGCTGCTGCTCGTCGCGCTCGGACTTGTCGGGCTTGTCTGCGCCGTCATAGCGCAGTATTTCGCGGCGAAAGCCGCCACGGGCGTTTCTTACGAACTGAGAAAAGCGCTTTTTTCCAAATTGCAGCAGCTTTCGTATAAAGACTACGATCGGCTCGGCACTTCGGCAATGCTCAACCGCATGACGGGCGACGTGCAGCAATTCCAGACGGGCGTAAACATGTTTCTGCGCCTGTTTCTGCGTTCGCCGCTCATCGTATTCGGGGCAATGATCGCCGCGTTTTTAATCGACCCGCCGTCCGCGTGGGTATTCGCCGCCGTCATTCCCGCCCTGTTTCTCGCCGTCGCGCTGATTATGGGTATCACCACGCCGCTGTATAAAAAAGCGCAGGAAAAATCGGATAAAGTGGTGCTTGCCGCGCGCGAAAATCTTACGGGCGTGCGCGTGGTGCGCGCTTTTTGCAAAGAAGACGAAGAGCGCGAATCGTTCCGCAAAAAGAACATCGCCTTAACGAAAGGCAGAGAGAAAGCGGGCGCAATCGGCGCGCTCATGAATCCCGTCACTTTCGTGCTCGTCAATCTCGCCGTGATTTTCCTTTTAAAAATCGGCGCGATCCGCGTGGATCACGGCAATCTCACGCAAGGCAACGTCATCGCGCTTTACAATTTAATGTCGCAGATTCTCGTGGAACTCGTGAAATTCGCCAATCTCGTCGTCACCGTCACCAAAGCGGCGGCGTGCGGCGATCGTATCGAAGGCGTTCTCGAAATGCAGGGCGATCTTAAAAAAATCGACGAAACAAGCGAAGCCGCGCACACCAAAACGCCTGGCTATATCGTGTTCGACAACGTCACGCTGAAATACAACGAAAACGCCGCGCCCGCGATTAAAAACGCCTCGTTCACGGTGGAAAAAGGCGAAACGGTGGGGGTGATCGGCGGCACGGGCAGCGGCAAAACGTCGCTCGTATCGCTGCTGCCGCATTTCTACGACGTATCGGAAGGCGGCGTATATCTCGGCGGCAAAAACGTGGCGGCATACGCGCCCGAAGAGCTGCGCGAAAAAATCGCGCTCGTGCCGCAGAAAGCCGTGCTTTTCAAAGGCACGGTGCGCAGCAATCTCGCGTGGGGCGATAAAGAAGCCGCCGCAAACGACGAAAAGGCATGGGCGGCTTTGAAATGCGCTCAGGCAGACGACGTGGTAAAGCAAAAGGGCGGACTGGACGCCGCAATCGAGCAGGGCGGCGGCAATCTTTCGGGCGGACAAAAGCAGCGGTTAAGCGTTGCCCGCGCGCTCATGAAAAACGCGGAAATCCTGATTTTAGACGATAGCTCGTCCGCGCTCGATTACGCTACGGAACGCGCGCTTTCCAACGCGATCCGCGCGCGGCAGAAAGAGAAAAAACAGACGGTATTCATCGTATCGCAGCGCGCGTCTTCGCTGATTTCGGCGGATAAAATTCTGGTGCTTGACGAAGGCGAAATCATCGCCGCCGGCACGCACGAAGAGCTTTTGAAAACGTGCGCCGAATATAAAGAAATCTACGAATTTCAGTACGGAACGGAGGCGCAGAAATGAAAAAGCATACGTTAAAAAGAATCCTTGTGCTCGTGGGCAAATATCCGTTCTCGCTCGTCGCGGTCATTCTGTTCGCGGCGGCGGAAGTGGCGGCAACCTTATACGTGCCGGTGCTTGTGGGCGACGGCGTAGATCTTATCGTCGGCAAAGGCAACGTGAATTTCGAAGAGCTGAAAATCGTGTTTTACAAAATCGGCGCGGCGATTTCCGTCGGCTTCGTCGCAAAATGGCTCGTGGGCGTGTTCAATAACCGGCTCGCCTTCCGCACGGTGCAGGAAATCAGGAATAAAGCGTTCGATAAAATCAACGCCCTGCCCCTGAAATATCTCGATTCCCACCCCCACGGCGATACCCTTTCGCGCATCGTAGCCGACGCCGACGAAGTATCGGACGGGCTTGTGATGGGTTTCACGCAGCTGTTCACGGGCGTACTCACCATCGGCGGCACAATCGCGCTGATGCTTCTCACGAACTGGAAAATCGCGCTCGTCGTCATCTTCGTCACGCCGCTTTCCATCTTCACATCGCGCTTCATTTCAAAGCGCACGTATTCGTACTTCCGCGCGCAAACGCTCGCGCGCAGCGAACAGGTATCGTTCACCGAAGAAGCGGTGAGCAACTTAAAAACGGCGCAGGCGTTCTGCCACGAGCAGGAGAACGAAGCGGACTTCGAAAAAAAGAACGCGGCGTACAAATCGGCGGCGATGTCGGCAACGTTTTCGTCTTCGCTCGTCAACCCGCTCACGCGGTTTGTGAATAACGCCGTGTACGCGCTCGTGGTGCTGTTCGGCGCGTTGCAGATCGCAAAAGGCGGCGCGGGCGCGGCGGCCGCGGCGGGCGCGCTCACCGTGGGCGGACTTACGAAATTCCTTTCTTATGCCAATCAGTATACAAAGCCGTTTAACGAAATCTCGGGGGTAGTCACCGAACTTTCGGGCGCGTTCGTGTGCGCGGGCAGAATTTTCGAGCTGCTCGACGAAGCGGAAGAAACGCCCGATACAAACCTTGGTAACTTGCAGGTGAAAGAAGGCGAAGTGCGCCTTGAAAACGTCAGCTTCGCCTACACGGAAGGGCAGAAACTTATCGAAAATCTGTCGCTCACGGCACAAGGCGGCAAGCGCGTGGCGATCGTAGGCAGAACGGGCAGCGGCAAAACCACGCTCATCAATCTTTTAATGCGCTTTTACGACGTAAATGCGGGCGAAATCACGGTGGACGGCACGGAAATCCGCACCGTCACGCGCAAATCGCTGCGCTTGCACTACGGCATGGTGCTGCAGGAAACGTTTTTAAAGACGGGTACGGTGCGCGAAAACTTAAAAATCGGGCGCGAAACCGCCACGGACGAAGAGATGATCGCGGCGGCGAAAGCGTGCCACGCGCACGGTTTTATCTCGCGCCTGCCACAGGGGTACGATACGTACATCACCGAAGAAGTGAACCTGTCGGCGGGGCAGAAGCAGCTTTTGTGCATCGCGCGCATCATGCTGTCGCTGCCCGATATGCTGATTCT
>CALARO010000110.1 GCA_937888935.1 uncultured Clostridia bacterium | reverse complement strand
TTGAGTACGCCCGCCGCGAGTTTACTTTCGTAAATGAGCAAGGGCGCACGGAAAACGACAAAGTATTGCGAAGTTTATGGCGCGCGCGGATTAATTAAAAGGCGTACTCGATATAATCAATCCCTCCCCCGGGCAGCACTTCCGCCACGTCGAACCGGGCGTTCGGCTCTTTGCCCGTCTTCATCCAGTAGTACGAAGCGATTTTGCGGTATCTTTCCCGTTTTTTCGCCCCCACCGCTTCGGCGGGCGTGCCGAAACTATCGGAACTTCGCGTTTTCACTTCGATAAACGCGATTTCGCCGCGCGCCCGATCTTCCGCGATAATATCCGCTTCGCCGAACGGGGTTACGAAATTCGTCTTTAAAATTTTCAACCCGCGCGCCTTTAAAAATTCCGCCACGCGCTTCTCGCCCGCTCTGCCTAAAACTTTTTTGTGAACGTCCTGCGATGAAAAGGACACAACCCTACCTCCTTAATCGCCGCGATGTGCGCCGCCGTGCCGTAGCCTTTATTTTTATCGAACCCGTATTCGGGAAAAGCCGTGGCAAGCGTATCCATCAGGCTATCCCGGTACACTTTCGCGATGATGCTCGCCGCGCCGATCGAATACGAAAGCGCGTCGCCGTGGATCACGCTTTTTTGCGGAAACGGAATATCGAGCGTCATATTGCCGTCCGTCAGCACCGTATCGGGCGCGATTTTCAAGCCGAGCAACGCTTCGCGCATGCCCTTGCGGGTGGCTTGCAAAATGTTGATCTCGTCGATTTCCGTATTCGAAACTTCGGCGATCGCGTATGCGAGCGCGCGTTCCTTAATGAGTTCCGCCAGCTCTTCCCGCCGCTTCGCCGAAAGTTTTTTGCTGTCGTCCACGCCTTCTATCAAAAGCTCGCGATCGAGCGGCATAATCACCGCCGCGCACACCACAGGCCCTGCCAACGGACCGCGCCCCACTTCGTCTACCCCGGCGATGTACTTCGCGCCGCCCTGCAAAAGCTCGCGCTCGCAGCGCAGTTTGCTATCGAAATCGTATTGTTTTTTCATGAGTTTTTTCCTTTGTTAGCCGCACTTTACGCGCTCCCGCGCCATAGATAAACTTCCGCGCCTTAAAACTTTACGCCCGAAAAATCGAGCGGGTTTTCCAGACAAATTTTTCCGAGCCGACCTTTCCGGAAATCGTCGATCACCGCGCGCGCCCCGCGCTCATAATCGTATTCGCCGCCGCGCAGAATAAAGCCGCGCCGCTTGCATGCCGTTTCCAGCATCGCCACCGCTTCGCGCGTGCGCTCTTCTTCATCCGAAACGCCGCCTTCCGCTTCGCCTGCCGCCCCGCACTCGATGCCGTACCGCTCGTACAGCGCGGCGGGATAATTTGCTTTCAGCTCTTTCAGAAGTTCCAGAGAAACGTCGGCAATATCTAAAATATCGTCGTTCAGGCTGCCGATATAGGCAAGGTGGCGCGCAAGGTACTGCGTTTCGCAGGAAGGCGGCATCGTGCCGGGCGTATCGAGCAGATCGAAATCGCCGCATTTAATCCACCGCACGTCGCGCGTGACGCCCGCAATATCGCCCGTTTTGGCGCGCTTCGCGCCGCCGAGCAGATTTACGATGGTACTTTTTCCCGTATTCGGAATCCCCACCACGGTGTAGCGGAAGCGGCGGTTTATCCCCTTGCTTTCGGCGCGTTCGCGCTTTTCTTTCGTTAAAATTTGCAGCCGCTTTTCCAGGGCGCGCCGCGAAGACCCGTTCACCGCGGAAATCGCAACGCACGGCTTGCCCTGTCCTTCGATCAGCGAAACGAATTTTTCGCACTTGCCGTCCGATAAGTCGCTTTTATTCAGCACGTATAAAACGGGTTTGCCCTTGAAAATTTCGGGAAGTTTCGGGTTGTAGGTAGCGATCGGCGCACGCGCGTCAAGCACGCAGATCACGCCGTCGCACAGCGCGCGCTTCTCTTCCATATCGCGCATCGCCTTTTTCATATGCCCCGGAAACCATTGTATGATTTTCGCCATCGCTTTACCTCTTCAATAAATCGGGGCGTTTTTCTTTCGTGAGTTTCACCGCCGCGCGCCGCCGCCACTCGTCCACCTTCGCGTGATCGCCCGAACAAAGCACTTCCGGCACGCAAATGCCCTTGTACTCTTTGGGGCGGGTGTACTGCGGATATTCCAGAAGATTATCCGAAAAGCTCTCGTCCACAAGCGAAGAAGTGCTGATCACGCCGTCCACGTACCGGCACACGCAATCGCAAAGCACCATGGCGGGCAGCTCGCCGCCCGTAAGCACGTAATCGCCGATCGAAATCTCTTCGTCGATAAAAAGATCTATCGCGCGCTGATCCACCCCTTCGTAATGCCCGCACAAAAGCACCAGACGATCGTATGCAAGCAGCGAAAACACCTTCTGCTGCACGAGCGTTTCGCCCTTGGGCGAAAGATAAATGCGCCGCGCCTCGTGCTTCGGATCAATCGCTTCGATCGCGTTGCCGATCGGCTCGGGCATCATCACCATGCCCGCCCCGCCGCCGAACGGGTAATCGTCGCATTTTTTGTGTTTATCAAGCGTGTAGTCGCGGATATCCGTCACACGGATTTCCACCTTTTCCGCCTTTACCGCTCGTCCGATAACACTCTCTTTTAAAGGAGCGAACATATCCGGGAAAA
>CALARO010000109.1 GCA_937888935.1 uncultured Clostridia bacterium | reverse complement strand
CCGCGGCGGTGTTCCTTTCCACGTTCGTTTCCACGCTTTCGGAATACGGCAGCGAATCCGCGTTCGAGCAGCTGATGGCGCAGAGCGAAAACGCCGCCTGCCGCGTTCGCCGCGCAGGCAAAACTAAGCAAATCGGCGTTCGCGAACTCGTGGTGGGCGATATTCTTTTATTGGAAGCGGGCGAGCGCGTCCCCGCGGACGTCACGCTGCTTTCGGGTAAACTCACTCTCTCGCAATCCCCGCTCACGGGCGAAAGCGCGGAAGTGGAAAAAACGCCCGAGCCGCTCGCGGGCGCGGAAGGACTTTCCCGCCGCGAAAAGGCGTTTGAAGGCAGCCTTGTCACGGGCGGCGAAGCGATTGCGCGCGTAAGCGAAGTGGGCGAAAACACCTTTTACGGGCAGATGGCAAGCGCGCTCAAACAGGATAAAGGCGATAGCCCGTTGAAGCGCAAGCTTTCCGTGCTTGCAGGCACGCTTTCGCGCTTCGGGTATCTCGCCGCCGTTCTCGTTGCGCTCGCCGATCTTTTCAACGCGTTTTTTCTCGATAACGCCATGAATCCCGCGCTCATCAAGGCGGATTTCCAAAGCCCGTTCACCGTGTTTTCCTATCTCATGCACGCGCTCACGCTCGCCATCGCCGTAGTCGTCGTCGCCGTGCCGGAAGGCCTGCCCATGATGATCGCCGTAGTGCTTTCGTCGAATCGCGCGAAAATGGCGAAGGACAACGTGCTTGTAAAGCGTGCGGCGGGCATCGAAGCGGCGGGCGGCATGCGCATGCTTTTCACCGATAAAACGGGTACGCTCACGCGCGGCGCACCGTCCGTCGGGCGCGTTTTAACGGGCAGGGGCGAATTGTTGCAGGTGGAAAATATCCCCTCGCCGCTTGCGGAAAAAATCGCCGCGTGCGCGTATTTCAACGGCGGCGAAGCGGCGGCAAAGGGCGGCGGCAACGCGGCGGACAGAGCGTTTCAGGCGGCGTTCCCGCCCGAAAAACATCTGCTCGGCAGCGCGCGCCCGTGCGAAGCGAAAATTATCTCGCGGCAGAAATTCAACGCCGAGAAGAAATACGCCCTTGCCACGGCGCAATGCGGTGGCGAAACCGCCACGTATTTTCAGGGCGCGCCCGAGATTTTATTGCCGCACCTTGCGTACTATTTCGACGGCGAAAGCAATCGGCCGCTCGATTTCGCGCTCATCGAAAAACGCCTGCATGAGCAGACGAGCCTAGGCAGGCGCGTGATCGCCCTTGCTTGCTATGAAGGGGAATACGCGGGCGCGGCGCAGGGGAAACTGCCCGAAAACGCCGCCTTGCTTGCGCTCGCCGTGCTTTGCGACGAGCTTCGCCCCGAAGCGCGCGCCGCCGTAGACGATCTTCGCGGGGCGGGCGTGCAGGTGGTGATGATCACGGGCGACCACCCCGAAACCGCCGCCGCAATCGCCAAAGAAGCGGGGCTTTTTCTGCCCGTATTGCAAAAAGAAAAACGCAAAACTTCGCGCCATACCCCC
>CALARO010000108.1 GCA_937888935.1 uncultured Clostridia bacterium | reverse complement strand
ATCGTCGCCGTTCGGCGACACCTTCCCCCGTGGGGGAAGGCTATATCAAAGGCAATATTTTAAAATTTCAAACAGTTGTGTTGCAATCCGTTATGAAACGGGCGATGCCCGCCCCCCCGGGGGGCTTGGAATATGGAAACAAGGTGCGCCGCTTTCGTTTGAAATGATTGTGTTAGAAAACAAGGTACGCCCCGCATCAGTCAACTTCGTTGACAGCTTCCCCCCGGGGGGAAGCCTATAAATAAGGAAAAAAGTTGCGCCCCGCATCACCGCCGCTACGCGGCAGAGCTTCCCCCCAGGGGGAAGCCTATAACAAAGGCGTAAAATAAGATTTCAAACGATTGTGTTGCAGTCCGTTATGAAGCACCCTGTGGGTGCGTTACGAAACGGGCGATGCCCGCCCCCGGGGGAAGCCTATAACAAAGGTTGAAAATTCAGCGGGTGAATAAGTTGGAAGATAATACCGTGCGGTATATTTCGAAAATCTCTTTCTTCGTGCGCGCGAAGTTCTCCGCCGTAAGGTTTTTATCCGTCAGCGCGTCCGATACGATCCCCCAGAATCCGTTGCAAAGCAGCACCGCCGTGCGCCGCGCCGAATACTTCGGCTGCATGCCGCGACTGTGTCTGCCGATGTACGCGCAGGCGTTTTCGAATACCCGATTGTAAAACGACGTGTATAAATACGGGTTCTTCTCTATTCTCGCGTACGTGAAAAATTCCGCGTGCGCAAAATATAAATCGAGAATCGCCGTGAGCATATTCAAATACCCTTCGAACGGCTGCGTGGCGGGGTTGTTCTCCTTTTGCAGCCTGTGATAATCGTCGAGCGCTTCTTTCATGTAATCGTCCATGATTTCGTCCGCAAGCGCGAATTTATCGTCGTAATACGTGTAAAACGTGATTCTGCCGATGCAGCCGCGCGCGCACAGTTCCGTGACGCTGATTTTTTCGAACGCGCACGACGAAAGCATTTTTATGAACGTTTCTTTGATGTTCCGCTTCGTTTTGATGACCCGTTTATCCATTTTTTTTCCTTTTTTGAACACTTTCTTTAATTTGTATTGATAACTTACCGATTTTCACAAATCGTATTTGGTGTTTATTCCGATTTGCGGTATAATTATTATAACACGAGTATAAATAACTGTCAATCGTTATGAAAGCGGAAAACGATTGCAGAAAGAAAGAGAGGCGAACAAAATGGGTAAATTTATCGTAACGACGGATTCCGGCTGCGATCTGCCCGCAGAGCTTTTGAAGGCGCGGGAAATCGTGCCGCTGCACCTTTGCTACGAGGTGGACGGCAAGCTTTGCGAAGACACGATGAAGGCGGAAGACTGCCACGAATTTTACGAAAAAATGCGCAAGGGCGCAGCGCCGAAAACAAGTCAGGCGAACGAAACGCAGCTGATCGAGTTTTTTACGCCGCTTTTACGGGAAAAGAAGCCGATTGTACATATCAGCTTGGGCAGCGCGGTTTCGGGGACGTACAAGTGCGCGGAAAACGCGGCGCGGACGTTGAAAGAAAAATGCGGGGCGGAAATCTACGTGGTGGATTCTACGCTTTGCTCTACGGGGTACGGCATGCTTGCGCTGCGGGCGGCGGAAATGCGCGATAGCGGCGCGGGCGCGGAAGAGTGCTTTGCCGAGCTGGAAAAGATAAAAATCAACGTGAACACGTGGTATACCACCGACGAATTATTGTATCTTCGAAGAAGCGGAAGGTGTTCGCGGGCGGCGGCTCTGATCGGCGGGATATTCAAAATCTGCCCGATACTCAATCTTGACTCGGCGGGGCATCTGATCGTGCAGCAGCGGGTGCGCGGCTACAAGCAGACGGTGGCGCGCATTTTCGAGA
>CALARO010000107.1 GCA_937888935.1 uncultured Clostridia bacterium | reverse complement strand
GCCGTCCGCCACAAGGTAGGGGCGAAGCGTTGCGTGCGGGCATACGAACGCGCATTGATTGCATTGAATACACTTATCCACGTTCCATTCCGGCACTTTCACGGCTACGCCGCGCTTTTCGAATTTCGTAGTACCCGTAGGCACAGAGCCGTCTGCATTGAACGCCGAAGAAGGAAGTTTATCGCCTTCGAGCGCGAGAATCGGCGCAACTACGTTACGGAAATATTCGTTGTCCGCAAGTTTCACCATGTCCGCGCCTTCGGTGGTGGTAGCCCACGAAGCGGGGATTTCGATTTTCACAAGGTTGGCTTTCGCGGAATCAATCGCGTTGTAGTTCATCTGCACGATCGCGTCGCCCTTACGCGAGAAGGACTTGTACGCCATGTACTTCATGAGCGCGACAGCCGTGTTTTTATCTTCGGGGTTCTCGCTTTCGTAGGGCATGATCTGCTTATTGATGCAGAAGAATGCGGATTGCAGAATCGTGGAAGTTTTGCCGCGAAGTCCGAGCTGACCGGCGATTTTGATCGCGTCGATCACGTAGAGATTCGCGTGCTTTTTCGCGAGAGCGTTCTTCATCTTTGCGGGCAGTTCTTTTTCGAGCAGTTCAAGGGTTGTCCATTCGCTGTTTAAAAGGAACGAGCCGCCTTCTTTGAGATCGCTCACCATATCGTAGCGGGTTACGTAAGAAGGGTTGTGGCAGGCGATGAAGTCCGCCGCGTCGATTAAGTATTCGGACTGAATGGGTTTATCGCCGAAACGCAGGTGCGAAACGGTGATGCCGCCCGACTTCTTGGAATCGTAGAAGAAATACGCCTGCACGTATTTATCGGTGTGATCGCCGATGATTTTAACGGTGTTCTTGTTTGAGCCTACCGTGCCGTCTGAGCCGAGGCCGTAGAATTTGCAGGAAGTAGAGCCTGCGGGGGCGGCGTCGAATTTTTCGGAAAAGTCGAGCGAAGAATTGGTAACGTCTTCGTAAATACCCACGGTGAAGTGGTTTTTCGGCTCTTTCTTTTCGAGATTTTTGTATACGGAAAGCACCATGGTGGGCGTAAACTCTTTCGAGCCTAAGCCGTATCTGCCGCCGTACACTTTAATTCCGCTTCTGCCTTTTTCGGCAAGCGCGGCGCATACGTCGAGATAAAGGGGTTCGCCGAGCGAGCCGGGTTCTTTCGTTCTGTCGAGTACGGCGAGCTTCTTGCAGGAAGCGGGGATCGCGTCTACGAAAGCCGTAGCGTCGAACGGGCGATACAGGCGGACTTTCAATAAGCCGTATTTCTTGCCCTTGGCGTTGAGCGCGTTGATCGATTCTTCGATGGTTTCCGCGCCGCTGCCCATAACAACGATAACTTCTTCCGCGTCTTTCGCGCCCACATAATCGAAGAGATGATATTCTCTGCCGGTATATTCGGAAACGACTTTCATCATTTCGGCTACGATGCCGGGAACGGCGGCGTAGTGCGCGTTGGCGGTTTCTCTGTTCTGGAAATAGGTATCGGAATTCTGCGCCGTGCCTTTCTGAATGGGATGCTCGGGATTCAGGGCGCGCGCCTTGAATTCGTCTACATATTTCTGCATGCCGAGTTTATCGAAAATCGCCTTGATTTCGGCGTAGTTGTTCGATTCGTCGAAGCCTTCGATCTTGGAATACTCGTGCGAAGTACGGAAGCCGTCGAAGAAGTGCAGGAAAGGCACGGAAGATTTCAGCGTGGAAAGGTGCGCTACAAGCGCGAGATCCATAACTTCCTGCACGGAAGAAGAAGCGAGCATCGCAAAGCCCGTCTGGCGGCAAGCCATCACGTCGGAATGGTCGCCGAAGATGTTCAGCGAGTGCGCCGCAAGCGCGCGGGCGGATACGTGCATTACCATAGGCAGAAGTTCGCCCG
>CALARO010000106.1 GCA_937888935.1 uncultured Clostridia bacterium | reverse complement strand
CCCTTCGCAAAGCGTATCGAGTTTCATTGTCGTCGCGCCCACGATCTGAAAAATAATTTCCACCGTTCCCGCCGCGCGATCATACCCCGCAATCGTCAGCGGAATCCTTTCGCCGTCTTCTTCCGCGCGCAGAATCACAAACTGCCCCGCGCGCGCCTTCTTCGCGATCAGCGGCGCAAAAATCTGCATTTTCGTCACCGTGCCGTTCAGCCGTTTTTTCGATACGATTTCAAATTTCTTTCCCATAGAGCGTTTTCCTCGCAAAAAATCCGCGCACCGCGCTCCGTACAACGTGCGCAGTAAAAATAGCGAACAAAAATATACCTTAATATTATAAATCAAAATTTCCGTTTCGTCAAGGCTTTCAAAAAGCAAATTCGCCGCAAGATACGAAAACTTCGAAAAAAAAACTTTGCAAACCTTGTATTTTTCCGCATTTCTCTTAAAAATCGTTTGCTTTTTCCTTCGCAACGCGATATAATATTGTTCGATTTTAAAAACAGATACTTGCATAAATGCACACAGGAGTAATCAAACATATGTCCCCTTACGAAATACTTTTACCTCTCGCTCTGATTTTATGCCTTACGAAGCTTTTTGCTCTCGGCGCGCATAAAATCGGCTTGCCCGCCGTCATCGGCATGCTGATCGCCGGGCTTTTAATCGGACTTTTAAAATTCATTCCGTCCGAAAAATTCAACGAAATGTTTTTCGGCGAAACCATCCGCGCGTGGCTTTCCGTATTCGCCAAAATCGGCGTGGTACTCATCATGTTTTCCACGGGGCTTGGCACAGATTTAAAAATGCTGAAAGCATCCGGCGCGGCTTCCGTCGTCATCACCACTTTCGGCGTCGTCTTCCCCATGGCGTTCGGCACGCTCGTCGCGTGGGCGTTCCATATCGGCAGCAGCCTTTTAAGCAATCTCTTCTACGGCGCGATTTTAACGGCAACGTCCGTTTCCGTCACCGTCGCCGCACTCAAAGAACTCGGCAAACTCGAAACGAAAGTCGGCACTTCCATCGTTGCCGCCGCCGTCATCGACGACGTGATCGGAATCATCGTGCTTTCCGTTTTAACGGGTTTCACCGCCGAATCCGCCGAAGAAACGGCTTCTTTCCTGCCCGCCTGGTGGGAAAACGCCGAATGGTGGCTCGTCATCTTAAAAATCGTCTGCTTTTTTATCGTCGCGATTTCCGTCGGACTGCTGCTTCGGAAACGCTTCAATAAAATCGAAAGCAAATACCCGCACAACCGCCGCGTGCCTATTCTCGCTATCTGCGTGTGCTTCGTATACGCCTATATCGCCGAAAAAATCTTCGGCGTGGCGGACATCACCGGCGCTTACGTGGCAGGCTTGATTCTCGGCGGCACGTTGCAGGAAACGCCCTACGTAGAAGTAAAAACCGACGTTCTCGGCTATATGTTCTTCTCGCCCGTGTTCTTCGCCACTATCGGAATGAACCTTGATTTTTCCGGCTTTTCCGGCTCGTTCGCCGCATTCGGACTTTGCTATGTCGTAGCGGCAATCGCGGGAAAACTCATCGGTTGCGGCACGGCT
>CALARO010000105.1 GCA_937888935.1 uncultured Clostridia bacterium | reverse complement strand
TTTTGCCGCGGCGGAAATCAGACCGGCAAGATATGCGGCGGTTTTCACGATAATGTCTTTCGCTACGCCGTCGCCCTTTTCGTATGCCGCGAAAACCAGCGGCGCAAATTCGGCGATGCCCCGCTTTTTAATCTCGTAAAAATGCGCAAGATCTTCCATCACGGAACTTTTCCCCGTTTTTTGCAAGATCAGATCCCGCAATATCGTCTTTTCGCCCGTGCCGTCCTCTGCCATAAGCGCGGCGCGGATCGCATAATTTCCGTAATCGTATCCGCCCCCGTAATGATCGAACAGCCAGCCGAGTCCGCCGAACCGCCGAAGCGTATCCCCGTTTTTCGCGAACGCGCAACACCCCGTTCCCGTGATCGCCACAATCCCGCTATCCCGATTCAACCCCGCTTTCACGATATTTTCCGCGTCGCTGCCGTTGCCGCACCGCGCAAAATGAAAACTTTGCAGAAATTCGCCGATCCGCCGCTTGCTATCGCCCGTCGATCCCCCGCTGATCCCCGCAAACACCGATATTTCCGCATACGGAATATCGCCTACCGTCCCGATAACCCCTTCTTTCAGCACCGCGCAGCACTTTTCCATTCCCAGATCAATCGGATTTGAAGAACCTTTCACCGTTTCTTTCAAAATGTTTCCGTTCTCGTCCGCGAATAAAAATGCCGTTTTTGTGCCGCCGCCGTCTATGCCAAGATAATACATATTCTATTCTCGCCCGCGCCTCTCAAAGCAAAAATTCGTTCTTGCGCGTAACCCATTTCCCGTCGGTGAAATCGGGAAACGCGATCGCCGTGCCGGCGGCAAGCGACTGTTCCGATAAAACCGTAATCACCATCCAGCAAGCCATGTCGTATACGTCTACGGGCATGGGCGTCTTATTCTTCACCGCGTCGAAAAACGCGTTCATGCACAGCCAGTCCATTCCGCCGTGACCGCCCTGCGGCGTATACCCTTTCCAAAGCGGGTGATCGTATTTTTCGTAAAATTCCGTAATGTTATTATAATGTTCCGACCAATCCCAGCACTCGCCTTCGATCAGGCCGTCCAGAAACACCGAAGAATTTTCTTCGTTGATAATCCCTTTCGTGCCGTGTATGCAGAATTTTCTCGAATAATATCTCGGCAGACTCGTATCCAGCGTGATCGTCACCGTTTCGCCGTTTTGACAACGTATAATCGTGGTAACCACGTCGGACTGATTGAATTTCACGCCGTAAAGATTTTCCATTTTCTTCTGCTGCACGCGCGCTTCCAACCCGACGGATTTCGAACCGAACGATTGCAGCGATATAAACCGGTTGCCCGTGCCGATATCCAGTATTTTGGCGATCGGACCGATTTCGTGCGTAGGATAATTTTCGGCGTTGCGGTGAATATATTCCTGTAAGCGGTAGGTTGTGCCGCCGAGAATTTCGTCGCGCAGATCGTGGCAGTACCCGCCGTCCGCATGCACGATTTCGCCGAGAAGTCCCAGCCGCTTCATGTTCAGCGCAAGCAACTCTTTCCTGCCGAAACAGCAGTTTTCCAGCATCATTATCGGCGTTTTCGTCCGCTCGTAACACTTCACCAGAGTCCACAGACTTTCCACGCTGTACGCCCCGCCTACTTCCACGCCTACGGGAATCCCTTTTTCCATGGAATACAATGCCACCGCCACGTGCGCTTCCCACGAAGCCGCCACGATCACCGCGCTCACCTGCGCCCGATCGATACACTCTTTGTAATCGTAATAGATTTCGGGGCGCGGAAAACCGTTTTCTTCCAGGTGTTTTGCGAATTTATCGCATTTTTCGGCATTTAAATCGCAGATTGCCGTACATTCCACCGCGTCTATGTTCATAATCGCGCCGTCCCACAACGTGTTGCCGCGCTGCCCCAATCCGATCAGCGCATACTTTAATTTTTCCATATAAAACCTCACTTGTTTTGTATATTTTCATCGCAGAAATCGCCGAACGTAAGCAATAAAGGATAGTCTTTCACGGGCAACCCTTTCACTTCCACGCAGCAATCCCCGTATCTTTCTCTGATTTCGATGTTGTCTTTGCTCACGGTGAACACTTCCCCGCTCAGAAGATCCACGATCTTCATATCTTCGCTCACGTTCTGAAAAATAAACGAAACGGTACTGTCGAATTCCGTGGACAAAATATTCACGGGCTTGTAATAGCAAAACGCCTGCGCGCCGTTCTTACGCTTTAACCCTACGCAAACGAAATCGTCGCCGCTTTCGTCGAAATTCCCCGTTTCAAACGACCAATGCAAAGGGTACGGCTTATCTTTGGGAAATTCAAACGCCCTGAATTCGCCGCCGAGCGCCGCCGCCAGATTCTGATACGCGTAATATGATTTTTTCGGATTAAAATTCCCGATCGCCTCGCCGTTTTCGTTGAATTCCGCGCCGAGAAGTCCGTAATACCCGTAATCTTTCCGCGTGGATACGTCGTCGCGCGTGCCGAACAATCCTTCCATCATATCCACGAACGAAAACCACGAAGAAAACTTCACCCCGCACTTGATGTCAACGATCATGTTGCGAAGCAGATACGCCGCCTGCCGCCGTTCCGTCCAGTTGCACGCATGCAACGATCCGTTGCCGTCGATACTCGAAGGACATCCGTTTTCGCCGTGAATGATTTCCAGCGGCTTGTATTCGTAAATCAGATCTTTCAGCTGATTGATAAAACTCAGATTCGCTTCGGGGTACGCTGCGTAATGATGAAACGAAATCGCGTTTAAATTTTCCGCCATGCCGTTTTCAAGCGCCTTTTTAAGATAGCACGCCCACCGTTCCGATACGCCGAGCGCGCCGCCCACAATATATAATCCGCCGTCCACTTCTTTCAAAGCCGCCGCCGTGCTTTTGCAAAATTCCGAATACTCGATCGCCGAAGTGCCGTGCTTCCAGCATTGTACGCCGTCCGGCTCGTTCCAGATCTCGTAATATTTCACTTTACCCTTGAATTTTCGGGCGAGCGCCTTGCAGTAGGCAAGCCACGCGTTTTTTTCTTCGTTTGAAAAAATCGGCGGACACCCCACGCTTCCGAACACCTTTTTCGCGCTTTCGGTGTACAAAGGATTGCCGTAGCAAAGGCTGATCCACGCCGTAAGTCCGTTGGCGGATAACCGATCCACCACTTCTTCCAGCCAGGAAAAATCGCAAACGCCCTTAATTTTTTCGGTTTTTTCCCACCCGGACAAAATCCGCACCCATTTTACGCCGAGCGCGGCAAGTTTATCGTATTTATCGGAAGGATCAAACGCCTTTCTGTCCAGCTTTTCGAAGCCGACGCCGAATCTTTCGGAAGCGGGCGATTGCGGATTTCTTCTTATAAACCCGATTGATTTATTTTCGCTTAATTGTCTCATAAATTCCTGCCTTATACGGCTTAGCAGGGCGGAAAAACCGCCCCGCCGCCGTGCCTGCAAATTAACTTTGCTTATGCGTTGTTTTTACCGAAAGAAATGCTATCGATATAATACTCGATGCCCGCCCAAGGGAACGAGAACAAATAATAACCGTTCTGGCCATTTGCAGTGCTGTGTCTGTATGCAAACGCATCCATACCGCCGCCTTGTTCTTTATTTGTGGCATCGGAATTGTACCAGCAGGTTTCTTCGTTTACTATCACGTCTTTTGTAATAGTTATTGTCTGCCACTCTTTACCTTTAATTGTACCAAGCTGATAGCTACCGCTCTTGATTGCAAGACTTGTACTCGGGCTATTTACCCAAATAGTAATGTTGATATAATCAAAATCAAGATTTTTTAATTCTTCAACGGTTTTATCGAATCTTAACGAAACGCCGCTATCTTTACCATTTGTTGCGTGCGCAATACCATATTTACCTTCGTAATATTCAAGCCATTCCACAGAATCCGTACCGCGATTCCAAGGCTCAAGATTTTTAATTCTCGCAGGGTCATCAAAATCTTCAAGCTCATTGCTTGCCAATGCTGCGGTTTTGCCGGTGATATTTATTTCTTTAACAAAGTTTTCGCCATTATACTCAAACGCGTAGGAAATCGTGTAAGTACCGCTATGAATTTTGATTTTACCATCAACAACGGCTACGTTGCTTGAAATTTGTCTGAGATTGCTATTCGCGCTATGCGATAAAGTCACCGTCACCTGACAGTCGGAAGATAATTCGTTGCCGTTGAAATCAAGAAGTTTTACTGTGGGCAGCTCAAATTCTTCCCCGCCATTTGGCTGAGAATATTGAGATACGAAAAATTTAACGAAAGAAACCGAATCGATATAGACTATTTCGCCTTCTGTTTCTGTGCTGAACAATCTCGTTCCGTTATTCACGGCAATATCCGATCGGTTAACGGCAGGGTCGTGTCTTGCGCAGAATTTTTCATAACTTCCGTGCGTTTTTAAAATGTCATCTTTATTCAATCTCAATTCCGTCCAGGTTTTTCCTTCTACGTTTGGGCCAAGCACAACGCTCCCATTCTTAATATCAAAAGTCCCTTCTTTATCGAAATACGCCCAGATGGAAATATAATCGAAATCGAGATTGATCATTTCTTCATAAGATCTGTTATAAAAAAATCTTACATCGTTCGCATTTGTCGACAAAGCAGACTTTAATTTTATAACGCCGTTTCTACCTTCATAAGTTTCAAGCCAGGAAGTCGCACCTGAAACGCCGCCGCCGTTAATCCACATCTGTTTATCTGAATTAAACGGCTTCGCGCTGCACTCGTCCGCATAGTCTTCCAGCATATTGCCCGCCATTTCCGAACGCACCATCACTTTCCGCTCGGAAGCAGTCACTTTTTCGCCCAGCAGCACCGAGCCTACGGAAGTCATACCGCTCTTATCCGCCGCGGCGGTAAGCGCAAGTCCTTTTCCCGCGTTCACAATCGTTTCGTCGGCAGAATATACGCCGAGCGAAAGATTGAGTTTATCGGTCACTTCGCTGTTCGCGGAAACAATCGTATCGCCGAGCGAAATTTTATCCCCTTTGGTGGCGATAAAGTTATCTGCGTTCGCCTTCACCGAAAGCGCGTCTTTCAGCGCGGTTTCGGGCGTATCGTCTTTGCCAAGCCCCAATTCGTTTTTATACGCGTCGTTAATCATGCCCAGAAGATAATTTTTATCGTCTTCCGAATGTCCGGCGGATAAATCGTTCAACGCTTTGGAAGCCACTTCGCAAATCGTTCTTTCGTTCTGTCCGTCGATATACGAAGCGTATACCCTTTCGCCCGCCAATTCGCGGTACGCCACGCCGAAAAACGTGCGGTTGGAATTTTGATAAAGAATATCGGTAAGCGAGCCGTAAATGCGGTACGCGCCGTCCTTTTCTTCGGGCAGACAGTCGGTAACGGCTACGTTAAGCTTGTTATCTTCCACCAGCACCTTATAGAAATCGCTGTTTTGCGTAAGCGAATATTTATCCACAAGCGGCGCGGGAATAATCATCATGTGATATTCCGCCGCTTCATTGTAGAAATCTTCGCCGAATTGCGCGGCAAACCTGATACCCCTGTTTTCGTCCGTCAGTCGCACGGAAGCGCCTTCCACCATCTGAAAGCCGTTCACGGCGGCGTCGGCATACGCGTTCTGCGGCTGATAGCCCACGATCGCCACAGCGCCGAGCGCAAGAGAAGTGCCGAAAAGTCCCGTTAATAACTTCACTTTAAATGTCTGTTTCATGCCTGTATCTCCCACCATTTCTCTTCATCGTATCCGTCTTTTACATACGAATCGACCACGGGCGACGCCGTTACTACGTCTGAATCCGTTATCAGAGCGATCACGAATTCGGGTTTTGTGTACTTGTGTTGCATAAGAACCTCCTTGAAATATAATTTTTTTTCCGTCCGGTTTTCCCGGGCGAATAGAACTTAGTTTCTCGCCGCAGGGTTATACGTTGTACGAAACGTAATCAATATACACGGGCGCGTTCACGGAAAGCGCGAATAAATACTGCCCCGCGCCTGCCGAATGATGCACGTTGGCAAAGCCTGCCCACGAGCCGTATGTGGAAATGCCTGCGATCTGTTCGGCGGTGATCGTCACTTCCTGCCACGTTCTGCCTTGAATTTTGCCGTAATCCGTGCCGCGGCAGCCGAGCGAAATTTCGCCATCTGCGTCCACCCAAAGCGAAATCGTAATGCTCGTTGCGTTCAGCGCGGCCATATCTTCCTTGCTCATGCCCGAACGGAAGCGGAATGTGCCGTCGGGATTTGTCTTTCTGATCACGCCCTGCCTGCCGTACCAGCTCTCAACGTACTGCTTGGTTGCGGAAGGATTCCATTTTTCGTTGTCTTTATCGAATCCGAAACCCGCGCTCGGCTCGTTGTAATCTTCAAGCATACCCGCCGCCACGGCAAGCGTGCCTTCTATCGTGTATTGCAGACTGTGCGTATACGTTTTTCCGTTGTACGGCAAAGAATACGAAATGGTGTAATCGCCTTTATGGAAAAGCACTTTTCCGTTCGTGATCAAAGCTTCCTGCCGCGTGCTTGCCGTGTCGTGATAATACGCTTTCACGGTGTAATCCGAAGAAACGAGATTGCCATCTTTATCGTACAGCTTCGCGGAAGGCAATTCAAACGGCGTTCCCGCCACGGGATTTTCCGCTTCCCCGATTTCCACGCGATACGGCGAAGTCACCGTGATTTTAAAGGTGGAAGTGCCGCGGTATTCCGCGTGATTTAACGTTGCCGTCACCACATATTCGCCCGTGCTTTCCGGCACAAACGAATTGTTTTCGCTCAGATTCACGTCGTTTCCGTCGGGATCTTTCACGGAATAATCAATCGTATATTCGCCGGGTACGTCCGCCGTAGCTTTGAGTACGATTTCGTCGCCGATCTCTCTTTCAAGCCGCATATCCGCATGCGGACGTCTGAATTCTTTGATCGTCACTTCGTCCACGTAAACGGTAGCCGCTTCGGGAAGCATAAACAGATACTGCCCGCCCGAGCCGTAACAATGCGTAGTGCAGAATTTTTCCCACGAGCCGTAGCGCGCAGCGGCGAGAAGCTGCTCGATCGTGATATTGAAGCTCTGCCACTTTCTACCCTCGATTTTCCCGAAAGAAGTCGTGCCGTTTTTAATTTCGATTTCGCCGTCGAGATCCACCCATAAAGTTACGGTGATGTATTCGGGATCGAGATTTTCAAGATAGCCCGCGCTTAAAAGCGAAGTGAAGCGATACGTACCCGCCGAAAGATACTTTTTGATCACGCCTTTTCTGCCTTCGTATTCCGCCAGAAGCTCTTTCGTAGATTTCGGTTCCCAATGCTGCTTATCGTTCGATAACGCCGCCGCGGTGCTGTAATCTTCAATCGTGTTTTCGGGCAGCACGAAGAAATCAAGCTTTCGTTCCGAAGTAGTTCCGTACTGATCGGTGGCGGTGATGATCATTTCGTAATCGCCGCCCTTATCGGGTACAAACGCGCCGTCCTGCACGGGAATTTCCACTTCGTTCAATCCGTCTTTTCTCACTACTTTCACTACGGGCGTAATGTCTTCGGCAATCCGCTTCACGATCGTGATTTCGGGTACGTAAGATTTTCTTCCCGCAATCATGGCGGCAATCGTTTCCGTTTTAATCACGGGCGCGAACTTATCCACCACTTTCAGCGTGATATTGCGGCTTAAATTTTCGCCGTTCGGTATTGATACTTTCACGTTCACCGTGTAATCTTTTTCCGAGCTTACGTAAAACATATCCGCGAACAACGCCACGTTGTTTCCGTCGCCGTCCGTCACCGTGGCTACGCCTTTATACGGCGTGCCGTTGCTGTCCACCGCCGTCAGAAATTTCTGCACCGAATAATCTTTGCCGAGCGGAGCGTACTGCACTTCGTCTTCAAAGCCTACGATCCTGATTTCTTCGTCTGTTTTCTTCGCGCAGGCGAAAAACCCGAACGATGAAACGATCAGCAGGCAGCTTAAAATGAAACTGACGATTTTTTTTGCGCCTTTCATATTTTTCCCCCTTACTTTTTAATTCTGCTGATGTGAATGTTGTCGAGATACATCACGTAATCGTTGCCGTCCGTGATCTGCACCATCTGAATTTGCATCATTCCGGGCGCGGTAACGTATTTTTTATCGTCTTTCGCCAGCTCGGAAAGCGGCCCTTGATAGGTAGCCCATTCGCCGTATTTCAGATCCAGTCCGTGCGCCCACGTTTTCCCCGTAGAAGCTCTCACGGGCGACATCCACCCTTTGCCTCCTTCGTAGTGGAAATACGGCGAAACAAGCATGTACTGCCACGCCGATCCGGTGTTGTAATCCGCGTAAATATCAAAGCTTAAATAGGTGGTTGCCCATTCTTCTTCGGGAATGGAAGAAAGCGCGGAACTCTTCATCACGATTTCGGGAATGTTTAAATAAGACGACGTGGTAGTGCCGCTGTGCCTTGTAATTTTCAACATTCTGCTTCCCGAACTCGCCTGAATACCGCCTTCTTCCGAACGCGCAAGCTCGTATTCGAAAGTGTTTTCGGGCAGCGCGGTGCGCTTCGCCGATAAGGCGTATTTCTGCCAGTCCTCTTCGAAGTCGAGAATTTCGTATTTCGTTACTTCTTTTTCCACCCACTCGTACTTCGCCTTGCCTTTTTCGTCGAGAACAGGCTCGCCCGCCTCGTCAAGCACGGGAAGATTGATCATTTCCACCGCGTCTTTTCCCGTTTTATCGAGATTGACGAGATTTTCAGGCTGCACTTTCTCGCTCGCTCTTCTGAATTTAATATCGTCGAGATAGATCGTCGGCGCGTCTTCGGCTTTTTCCACGCCCGCGTTGGCAAATTTGAAATAAATGCCTTTCACGTCGTTGATATTCAGCGAAAGCGACAAAAAAGAGTGATTGATCCAATAATCTATTCTCGTCCAGCTCTTGCTTTTCAGGGTATACGTTTCGCCGTCGGCTACTGTGATTTCTCTCGGCGAATTGATCGCCGTTACCATGCCGAAAACCACTTCCACGTCCTTTTCCGTATCGTTGTAAAGCTGCGCGTTGATCTCTTCGAATTGTGTAAAATCGTTGTACGCGAAATCAAACAACGTAGACACGGTGGGAAAGTACAAAATCGGCTCGGAATATCTGATATAGCCGCCCATCGGGTTTAATTTCGCCGAATACTTGCCGCTTTTCACAAACGCGGGATCGGAATTTCTCTTCACTACGCCGAAATTCTGCACCAGCCGCATCAGCTGAAAATCAGGTCCCCATTGCTCGAAATCCGCAAACGCGAATTCCGCCGTCGGCTCTTCCGGTTGCGACGCGTTCTCTTTTTTCGCGCAACCGCCGAACGAGAAAATGCTCAGCGCGGTTGCGGCGGTCAACGTCATACAAATAAATTTTTTCATTTTTTCCTCCTCACTTCGCGTAAACGGCAATCTTCTTGAAGTAAAGCGTGCGCGCGGGGTTCTCTTTGTCCGCCCCGAGACGCGGTCTTAAACACTCGATGCCGCCCTTCGATTTCCAGTTGGTATACGCCACCGAAAGCTCGATCACGTTTTCGCCCTTTTTCAGCGTGGTGTTAATCAGCGCGAAGTACTCGGGATCGTCCGCCCGCTTCTTTTTGTACTTGGCGTACACCGTGAAAGGCAGATCTTCTTCGCCGTCGTAGTAAATCGTAAATACAATCCTGTTCGTGTCTTCGTTCACGGCGGAGAAAATATCCGAAGTCATCAGGAAATCCTGATAAGAAAGTTTAGTTTCGGCAATGTCCGCCTTGAAATATTCTTCGCCGTTCAGCGTTGCTTTTCCGTAATCGCTCACGGAAGCGCCGCTCTTCGTCAATTTCAGTTTGCTCGCAAGCTCGTCGGCGTTGTAAACGCTTACCTTTCCGCCGAGATTTTGCGTGTAGGTATAATTCTTCCCGTCGGCAGCGAACGAAATTTTCAGAACATTGACGTCTTCCGATAACTTCTTCGTAATCGTATAAATTTTTCCGTCGCCGTGATCTTCGCCCGCTACGCCGTTTCCGTCCACGGTCAGCGCCGACTTGCTGAATACTTTATAAATCATATTCCCGTCGCCGTCGTCTTTCGAGCCGATTATGCTCATCTGCGCCGAAGAAGAAACCACTTCGCACAAATCGAGCAGCGATTGCCGCGCCTGCAAAAAGTCTTCGGTTTCGGCGGAAACCTTCGTTCCCGTGTACAGCTGACTTGTCAGCGAAGATACAAGCTCGCCGGCGGAAAATCCGTTTTCTTTATAGCGTTCTTTCAGGGCGTAAATCAGCTCGTATTCTTCATAGCCGTCGCGAAGTGCCATAATCCGCATCGAAGGAATGGGCGTATCCAGTCCGTACTGCCCGCCGGGATAGAAAAGATACCCCTCGCCCGTAGCGAAATGCTTCGTTCTCTGCGCCTTTCCTTCGAAATAATCTTCAAGGTTTACGCTGTTGCCGTTCAGATCCATCTCGGTGTACATGTTCACGCCCCAGTACAGCGTGCCTTTGATGTCGTAATCGGCTTGCATCCACCCCATCATCCGCGTAGTGAAAATATTCGTGTTATCCACATGAATCCCCACGTAAGGATACCGCGGGTTGTTGCAGTAATACCACCACTTGTTTTTCTGATGTTCGTATTCTTCGCGCTGACTTACGCTGTCCATCCCGTTCGCAAGCGGCACATAAGTGATATAATCGTCGTATTCCGAAAAACTTGCGTAATAATATGCCGTAAATACGTTCTCTATCGTGAGAATACCGTTATAAATTTTCTCTTCGAGCGTTTCGGGATTTTCTATTTTTTTGCCGTACTCCGCCGCGAGATCATACTTCAAAGCAAAAGCTTCCGCCGCTTCGGGTACGGTTTTCGCGTACAACCTGATATTCGCTTTCGCCTGATTTACAACGCCCCTGTCGATCGCTTCGTCGATAATCGCGTTATAGAATACCGCGTGTTCGAGCATATCGAAATTCTTTTCCACGCTATAATCGGCAAGCGCCGCTACGTAACGTTTGAAGGCTTCCGGCTCAAAACATTCGAAAGTCGCCGCAGGCTGATCGTCGTCGTACACGAGCGACAAATTCGTCGGACGATACGGCACGCCGATCGTGGAACAGGTGGTTTCGGTAAGATAATAATAGCACTTTTCCACCCACCGCTGAATATCGCTCGCCGTGTACAGCGTTTCCGTCACGTGCGATGTGGTGGCAAGGCGATAATCAATGAGCGCCTGCGCATAAGTATCGCGCATCGCCTGCGTGGAATTCAATTCGCCGCTTTCGTAATTCTGACTTGCCACATAAACGTCGCGGCGGTGATTTTCGTCGCTCACCGTCACGTCTTTCACCGTCACGGTGAAAGGCACGGTTTTCGTGAAGTCTTTGAAATCCACCGTAACGTTGCCGCGATACACCCCGGGCGTCTGATCCTTTGCGGTTTTCACCGTGAGATATATGCCCTGGTTATTATCTTTTTTCACGGAATTTTCGCCGTATTCCGTAATCGCGCCGATCGGCACAAGCGCGTCGGGATATTTTCCCGTAGGCGCGCCGTTACCTTCAAAAATATACTTTTCAACGTAAATATCCACGTTTTCCGCAAGGATTTTCGCGTTTCCGTCTTCGCTCACAAGGTTGCTCACGCTCACCCCGTATTCGGATACGTTCGCTTCGGGCGAAATGATAATCTGCCCGCTTTCATACTCGTTTTTCGCCATCACCAGCGAAATTTCTTCGCCCGCTTTATCCGTGTAATCCGATTTCGGCTTATCCTGCAATACTTTTTCCGTCGCCGAAACCGTCCACACGCTCACCTGTTCGGGGGTAAGCGTGGAAGAATCTTCTTTCGCGCACGAATACAGCGGCGTTGTAAGAAACATGGCGGTTAAAAGGCACGCCGCGCCGTTTTTGAGTTTTTTCATCATTTTTTCCTGTTCCTCGTTAATTAAGTCCCGCCCTTGCAAGCGCCGACTGCCACGCGGTGTTATCCCAGTACTGAATTGTTTCGTCGAAGAAATTCTGCGGCGTTTTCGTATTGCCCACCGCCGAGAATTTTTCATAATACTTTTCGTCTACGAACGGCTTCACGTTGCCGTATCCGCAAAGCGGAAAGCTCTTGTTATAGCGCAGCGTCGTGAAATTCGTCAGCGTATTGTTGTACATTTTTTCGATTCTCTTGTGCGCGGGAGTCAGATTTGCATAAAGCTCGGGATTTTTTTCCTGTACGTCGTATTTAAAAAGCAGTTTCGTGCCGTAAGTCGCGTTTACGTATGCGCCCAGAGCTTTGTCCGTAGCCATATACCGCAGGAAATCAATTGCGGGTGCTTTGCCTTTTGCGTAGGAAGGAATAACGCCCAGCGTGCTGCCGCTGCCGCCGTTCGCAAGAAACCGCGCTTCCACCACCTTATCGTAATCTTCCCGCGATACGTCGTACCCTTCGCCCGTAAGCGAGCTGCTGTTTTCGTCGACCGCTTTAATCAGCGCGCGAAGCTCGGCGTCGTCCGCAATCGTGGCGCATTGATCTTTGATCGCGCTGATCACGGGAATACAGAAGCTCATCGTATAATCTTTGCCGCCGTTCGCGATGATGTCCGCTTTCATCTCTTTCATTTCGTTGTCAAACCAGTCGCCGTTTACGTGGAACACCGCGTGACCTTGCAGCAATGAAGACTGCGCCACCATGAATTTCACATTAAACGACTGCGGATTAACGAAATTCGCCGTGGTATCTTCGGCGTTACCGTTGGATTTAAGCAATTTTTCGAAAACTTTCAGAGATTCCAGTCTGCCTTTCTGCTTGAAAATATCCGAAGATCTCGATCCGTCGTCTATTCCCCGGTAGAAATTGTTATATCCGTCTATACCCTGATACTGCGCCCACCATGTCTGAAACATGTACATAGACCAATAATCCGCGTCGGAAGATTGAATAAACGGATAAATTTCGGTTTCCAGTCCATCCACTTTCCTATGCGCTTTTTTAATCGCCACGCACATTTCGTAAAGCTCGTCGGTGGTGTACGGCTCGTGATCGAACCCGAATTCTTTCAGCAAATCCGCGTTATACACAATGCCCTGAATACCGCCCTGCCAGGGAACGTACCAATAACTTTCGTCGGCGTCGGGGTTGTTCGGATTGAAATAGGCAAGCTCTTCAAGACAAGCCGTTTCCATTTTATCCTTGAAAAGAATATCTTCGCCGGGTACTTTCTGATTGTAAACGCTTTCGGTGAGATCTATGATGTCCTCAGAACCCGCCTGATCGTAAAGGTAGCACCCGAACATCAGATCGTAGGTATTTACTTTCGGCGTGGAAAGCTGCGTCTGCACAAAGGTTTTCTGATCGTTCGATTTCACTTCCACCACAAGCTCGGGGTACTTTTCTTTCACCCAGTCTTCCTGCTTAAAAAGCTCGGCAATATCGTGCGCCCATTGCACGCCGTATCCGGCGTCCACCACGAAAATTTCAAGCGTCTGATCGGTATCGGGCGTTTTCTTTGCGCCGCACCCTGCGGTAGCGAAACACGCAAGCGTAGCAACTGCTGCCATGGTTGTTGATAAAACTTTCTTTCTCATTTTGTTCTCCTGTTCTGTTTTATTTTTCCGGCGTTTTCCGCCGTTTTTTATCGTTTGATATTTTTTTATCGTTTGCTGCCTTTGTATCGTTCGCCGCTCAGCCTTTCAATCCGCCGAACGAGAAATTCTTCATAATCGTATCCGAAAAAGCGATATAAATCGCCAGCACGGGGATCACCGAAAACATCAGTCCCGCAAAATAGTAAGGCATATCGCCGCTGCGCGTGGCGGATTCTTTAATCCGGTACAAACCCGAAGCCACCGTAGGAAAGTCGGGAATATACAAAAGCGGAGTCATATAGTCGTTCCAGGTGGTAATAAAGGCAACGATGCCCAGCGTCACCACAAGCGTTTTCGTCTGCGGAAGCATCACCTTGAAAAACGCGGTGAAATGCCCGCCGCCGTCGAGAAACACCGCCTCGGCATAACTCCACGAAACGCTCTTGAAAAAGCCGTACATAATCATAAAGTTGAAGCCAAGACCGCCGAGCGAAACCGCCACCACATAAAACGGCGTGTTGTAAATACCGAGATCGCTCACTAATTTAAGCATCGAGCCTGACGTGCCTACCACGGGAATCGTCATACTGAAAATCACCAGCGCGTAAATAAATTCTCTCGCTTTGAATTTGTATTTCGCCATCACGTAGCCGGTAAACGAACTCATCAGCACCTGACCGCTCACGGCGATGCCGCAATACCAGATACTGTTGAAAAACATCGTGTATAAATACACTTCGTTGTTCTGCGAATCTCTGATCGAAATCGTGGCGGCTTTGGCATAGTTTTCAAAATGCCACACTTCGGGCAGCGCAAACGGGTTGGCATTGCCCATCACGCTGTTCTGCGTGTAGGTGTACGCGCTCTGAAACGAATTGATCATCAGATACAAAAGCGCGTAAATGATCGAAATCGCATACAGCGCAAAAATCACGAACGCCACCGCATAAACGATTTTTTCGCCCTTATCCCGCTTCGTTAAAATGCTTGCTTCTTCCGTTACTTTTTTTCTTCTCGTTTTTTCCATACTTCCGCCCCCTTAATATTCTACTGCGTCCACTTTATTCACCAGCTTCCGCGCCAGCAAAATCAGCGGCACGCCCGCTATCGTAAAGCAAAGTCCCGCGCAGGATACAAGATTGTACGTTCCCGATCCGCCCACTACGCCGTTGCCGTACACCTGCGAGAAAATCCAGAACGCAAGCGTAGAAGTTTCGTATTGCCCGTTCGTGAATAACAGAATAGGACCGGTGGAATTGAAAAGTCCCGTCATCGTGAAGATCAGCTGCGTGGAAAACGTAGGCCAGATCAGCGGAAACAAAATCGTGGTAAGCTCGCGCGCAGGCCCGCATCCGTCCAGTTTCGCCGCTTCCAGAATTTCCACGGGTATACGCGACATTCCGCCCGTAAACAGCAATACGTTCGTCGTAAAGCCCGTCCAGATAAAATAAATTAAAATCGCCGTCGTAGCCGTTTCGGGGCGACCGAGCGCGCTTCGGCTGTTCGGCGTGCCGCCGAAAAATTTCACAATCGCGCCGAGCGGACCGTTGGGGTTAATAAATTCCGTATACGCCGTCACGAGCGACAATCCCGAAATAATCGCGGGCAGATAAAACATAATTCTGAAAAATTTATATCCCGCAATTCTTTTATAGATGAAAAAGCTGATCACAAGGCTTAAAGGAATATTGATCAGCACCGTTGCGCCGAAGTATTTCAGCGTGTTTTTCAGCGCAATGCCGATGCTGTTGTTCACGGGCGAAGTCAGCTGCGTCCACACTTGCTTGAAATTGTCAAACGTAAACGCCGAAGTACGCACGTCCTGAAACGCAAGCGCAATCGTCTGAATGTTTATGTACAGCCAGAAAATCAGCCAATGCACCGCGGGAATGGCAAGCATCGCCACGATGAAAATCGTCTGATTTCGTTTGTTTCTGTTCAGAGAGCCTTCTTTCTTCGGTTTGTTTTTGAAAATTTTGCGTTTGACGTCGCCGAAAAAATTCGCGATCTTCTTTTTCAAAGGCGGTTTTTCAATCGAATCGTTTTCTTGTTTGTCGTTCATATTTTCCTTCCTTTAAATTTATTTCACAATGTAATAAGTGCCGTACCAATCGCTCGTCTTATCGTCGAAGCGATTTTCCTTCATCCAGCGTATGCCGTCGCGCAGATCCGTCCTTTCCACGATTTCCGTCACGCCGAATCGTTTCAGTTTCCGGTAAAATCCGTCGGCGAGCGCGCCCCGCTTTTCGTCGTCTTTCTCGCACGCGATTTTCATGTATTCCACAGACAGGTACTCTCTTTCTATCCTTTTTCTCACGGTTTCGTCCGTTTCCGCCGCAAGCGCGGCTTTAAAAAGATCGTCCGCTTTTTTCACGAAAGCTTCGTCGTAATACCCCGCCGAAAACTCGTCGTATATCGTCGCTTTGCCCTTCGAAATCGCGCTTTCGCAAAGTTCTGCGTACTTCTCGATCTGCGGCGCGCCTTTCCCGAATACCCCGAAAATAAAATCGTGCGTAATCGCTTTTTCGTCCTGCGACGGATCGAATAAAAGCTTCGAAAACAAATAGTTTTTCAAATCGCCCATACACGCGTCGCCGCCGTAAGAGAAATTCCCTTCCATCAGCACGCCTTTCACGCCGTGCGCCCGATAATACCTGATATTTTCCGCAAACGCTTTGATCGGCAGCATCGGCAAAAGATAATGCCGGTAATTCACCGCGTAATCCCAGATATACAGCCTGTCTGCAACTTTTGCCCATTCGTCGATGTCTCTGAGAAACGCCTTCGCGCTTTCCGAACCTTCCGCCGCCAGCCTTTCAAACGATCTTCCCCGCTCGCATTCGATGTTGCATAGCCTTACGATCACGTTTTTATGCGCTTTCAGTCCTTTCGGCGCATTCCGCGAATACCTGTAAGCAAAAGTGTGCAGCAGCACGTTCGGGTATTCTTTTTCTATGCTTTCCGCAAGCCTGTTCACAAAAGAAATCACGCTGCCGGATGGCGATTTGTACTTTTCGTCCGTGCTTCGGCATTTATCGCAACGGCAATACCCCGCCGCAGAATCTTCCTGCGCCACCGAAAACACATTGCAATCGGGGTTTTCCCGTATCCATCTTTTCAGCGTATTCAGCGCGATGCCGAACACTTCCGGGTTGGAAAGACAAAGCTGCTTTCCGCGCTCTTCCCCGTCCGCCGTAGAATAATATTCCGGGTGTTTTTCTTTGTAAATTTCGGGCGGAACAAGATCGAAAAACGAGTGATGACAATTAAAGAATTTCATTCTGCCGCCCTGTTCTTCGGGAATGGGCGCGCAGCAGGAATTAAGTCGGTTTTTCACCGAGAAATCGGCGTCCCAGGCAAAACGCGAATAGCTGTCGCGATACTCAAACGCAGGTTGCGCGCCGATTTTTGTTTCTTCCATGAAAAGCGACGATTTCTTTTCGAAAACTTCCGCGTCTTTAGCGTACTTTTTCAGTCCGCCGTAGCGACTTAAAAATTCGTACACGCCGTAAAGCGTACCTCTTTTGCCGCCTCCCGCAATCAGCACGTCGCCGTTTTCAAGCGGCTTGATGATAAACCCTTCGTTGCCGAGCGCTTCGTAATTCTCTTCCGCCGCGCCTCTCACGAATTTCCCCACGTGAATTTCCTTGCCGCGCCGCTTCACCCGATCGGAATAATAAGGCACGTAGGCGTTGAAAATTTTCAGAAAATATTTCTGCAATTCCGAAGCCGCATAAAGCTCGGCGCGACTTGCGAATTTAGAAGTAACAATCGCGTATTCGCTCTCTTCGTTCTTTATGATCTCTATCATTTTTCCCTCTCTTATGCAATTCTTTTCCGGAACGGAATTTTTTTTCACTTTGCCGTCAGGCAAAGTGAAAAAAAGAAGTACTTCTTTTTAAAAATATTTTTTATACGTCCACTTCGGTGAAACCGTCGAACGCGTTCACGCTCGCAATCGCTTCGTGCGAAAATAAATCGCATCGCCCGGGATTTCTCATTCTCGATACGGCGGCGGGCAAAAGTTTCTCTTCCAATTCGGGAATATTTTCGCTTTCGCCGCCGAGATATTCTTCCAGCCGTTCGCGGCAACCCTTAATCCGTTCTTTCAATCCGCCGAGCCTGATTTCCTGAATTTCCAACCCCTGCGGCTTGTTTTCTTTCAGCCATTGTTTTCTATAATCTTTAATAAACGCCCCGATCTTTTCTTCGATTTTTCCGAGCGTTTCCGCAAGAATTTTCAGCTCTTCTTTGTCTTTTTTCCGATACGCGTTCCGAAGCCGGATACCCACGTCGTATTTCAACGCCAGCACTTCGTTCAGAGAAATCGCGGTTCTGAATAAATAGCCGTATTCGCCGTTTTCCATTCCTTCGATCGCTCTCTTCGCCGCCGAAAAATACTTTTTGTCGCCGCCGTCGATCACCGCGTCCGCATACCCCGAAAAAACGTCGTTGTACAAGCCGTATTTTGCGGGATTTGCAATCTCTTCCGTGTACTTTCCCCCAAAAGTCTGCGCGTATTCCAGCTTCATGAAATCATCGAATCGCACGCCCGTCAACGCCAAAAATTCCTTTTTCATTCTCTCGTCGCTCACGCCGATCGCACGGCTCGCATAATGCACGATCGCGGGAAGATTTGCCATCACCGCACATTCCCCGCCGTTATCGCCCCACACCGTTTCCATCAGCGCGGCGGGCTGAAACTTTTTCGAAGCTTCTATCGCGGCGGCGGATACTTTCAGAGAATAAGAAAGGTGGGGAAGAAACCCGCGGTTATCTTCCGCCGTGCCGCCCGCAAACCATATATCGTTTTTAAACTGCGTGTGAATTTCCAGCTTTTCGTAGTAATCTTCGCTCTTCAGACAATGATAATCCCAATGGCAAAGCGCCACGTCCGCGGGAATTTCCGAAAGCACTTTTTCGGGTATTTTCACCTTTCCGTTTTCGTCCTTGCAGCTTTCATCGGCATAGGCGATCCGCCAGAACATATCCGACCACATGATCGGTTTGAAATTGTACTTTCCCGCAATTTCGCACACCTTTTTCAGATGCCCCAGAATAATATCGAACGGATCGCGGTAGCCGTTTTTATCCAGATACCGCCCCCTGCCGAGCAGCCACGCCTCGTCCATGCCGATATGTATTTTTTCGGTTTTATAACATTCGCGCAGGGTTTTGAAGATATTTTCAATCAATTCGTAAGTCCGGGTTTCTCCCGCAAGCAAAATATCCGAGCAATCGAAACACTTGAAATGACTGTACTGATACCGTTTCAGCTGATTGAAATGCGCAAGAGTCTGTATGCACGGTATCAGCTCGATGCCGAGATCGGCAGCGTAAGCGTCAAGCTCTTTCATCTCGGCTTTTGTGTACTTTCCGCGAAGATACCCGAACATCGGCTCGTTATCCACTTCAAACGTATCTTCGGTATACAGCATCAGCGAAGTATACCCCGCCGCCGCAATGATGCGGATGAGTTTCTTCACCGTTTCCGCGTTTTTCACGGCATTCCTCGAACAGTCGATCATCAGGCACAATTCTTTCGCCGCTCTTTTTTCTTCCACTTCGAAATCTTCGCCGCCCATCGCCTTTAATATCAGCGCGGCTCTGAATATGCCCGAAATTTCCGTGTACGAAACGGTGATTTTCCCGTTTACGCGCGCAACTTTCAAGCCGCCGCCCGCTTTTTTTAACACGGCGCTTTCGGAAAACTCAAATCCCAATTCTCTTTTGATTTCGTCGAAGATTTTTTCCATAATCCGTTCCTTCTCAATTTCCTGTTGCGCGCTTTTTATAAAGCCACGATAAACACAATCGAAACCACGCTCAACGCAAACCCCGCGATATTTTTCGCCGTGATTTTTTCCTTGAAACAAATCGCCCCAACAATCAGCGAAACCACCAGCGAAAGCACCGAAGAAATCGTCGTCACCATCACTTTCGGCGCAATATACATCGCCACGGGCAGCAGCACGTTCAGTATAATCAACGCAAGCCCCGTCAGCGCGCCGTATAAATACAAAGGCTTCGGCAAAAACTCTCTTTTCTCTCGCCCCCCGCCGTTCTGCACGCCCGCATTTTCCGCTGCGGCATTTTCCGCTTCACGCTTGCTTTTCGTCGCCAGATATATTATGTACGCAACGCCGAAGAGCAACGCCTCGATCAGCAGAGCAAGAAACGTGTACGGCGCGCTTCCGCCGATTAAAGCAAGAATTTCGTTTTTCGGCTCGCCCCCCGCCGATACTCGCCCCACTTCCGTCTGAAAATACAGAATAAACGTTTGCACCAGCATCGAAAGCACAAGAAAAATCAACGCTTTCGGCGAAAACGAAGAATACGATTGTTTCGAGCCGGACGTTAAGAAAAACATTGCCGCCAGAAACACCGCAAGACCGATCCATTGCATCACGCTCATCGCTTCGCCGTATAAAAATATGCTCGCAATACAGAAAAGAAGCACCGACCCGCCCGTGCCTACCATGCTGATCAGCACAAGCGAAGCACCGTTTTTCACCGCCATGATATTCAGATAATTATCTATCGCAAAGCACAAACCCGTCAGCGCGCCGAAAAAAACAAGTTTCGAAGTAATGCCCTGAAACGCGCAGACGCTTCCGAAAAGGATCAGCGCGAGCAGCGAAGCCACGCAGTTGCCGTAAATGCCGTTTTTCAGAAACGTTCCCGTACCGTCGATATTCAGCGCGGTTTTCCGCGACGAGTAACTTTGCATCACACGCGTAAATGCCACGATTAAAAATATAAATACGATCATTTTACACCTCGTTTTTGCACTTTGCGCGCTTTTACGGCAACATTATACACCCGCAAATGCCGCCTGTCAATGGCAAAAATTCCATAAAAAGAGTAATATTTTCCCCTGTTTTTTCTGTAAATTAATTGCTTTTCCGGCGCTATTCTTGCCCAAAGCCACGAGCGGAATACGCCTTTTCGCATTTTACAACGCCTATATTATATCATAAAAAATTTCGGTTTTCAATGTAAAAATGGCGCATTTTTTAGCACAAATTTACACAAACGCAGGAAAAAACTTGCAATTTTTAATAATTGGTGTTATAATGCCGTTATGGATAAAAATTTCGACTATCAAAAAATTCTCGATCTCGTCAATCACATTTCAAACGCTTCCGATCTCACCATAACGTTTTCTTTCGATCATGATTTTTATGCAGACCACGAAGCGTTCTTTCTTCCCGCGTCGAAAACCACCACAGATTTCGATTTTTCCAAGCGTCACTATTGCCGAAGTCTCGGCAGTATGATTCACTCGTTCGAGTGTGAAAAATCAGACGAATTTTATAAGCGGAAAGCCAAAGAAGAACGCCGTCCGCTGAAATACACCTGCCACGCGGGGCTTGTGG
>CALARO010000104.1 GCA_937888935.1 uncultured Clostridia bacterium | reverse complement strand
ACGTTCTTTTCCGCCGTCATATCGGGAAGCAGATAATATTGCTGAAAAACAAAGCCGACGTTGTCCTTACGAAATTTTGCGAGCGCTTTATCGGTAAATTCTTCGATATTCACGCCGTCGTATACGATCTTTCCGCCGTCCGCGCGTTCAAGTCCCGACAGGCAATTCAAAAGCGTTGTTTTTCCCGATCCCGACGCGCCCAGAATCACGGTGAAATCGCCGTCCGCGATTTGCAGATCGACGCCTTTCAGCACTTCCGCCTTGCTTGCGCCTGCGCCGTAGAATTTTCTGACGCCTTTCGCTTCAATCATTGCGCGCGCCTACGCTTTCATACCGGCGTTTTAACCCTTCGTAGTCGTCCGTCAACGCCCGACTGATAAACGCTTCGTTAAAATCGAGATAGTCGGTGGCGATCATCGAAGCGATACCGTGCGTAAACGTCCACATTTCAAAATAAAACAGCTTCGCTTCTGCTTTTTCAACGTTCACTTGTTTGCAGATAAGCGAAATGAGCGCGTCCATTTCTTCGGGGTTTTCCTTGACGGTTTCCTGCGAGCAATTGCGCATAAAAAGAAGTTTGAAAAGCTCTTTTTCTTCTTTTGCAAAGCGGATATACGCCATTCCGCTCGCTTTGAAAGGAACGTATTTGCCGCTTGCCGTTTCTTGACTGCGATAGGTCTGATACAGATCGTTTGCCGCTTCTATAATCGCCGTTCTTACTTCCCCCATGTTGCCGAAATGGCTGAACACGGGGCGCGACGAAGTACCGAGTTTTTCGCCCAACGCGCGGGCGGAAACTGCGGCAAAACCCTTTTCCCGCGTTAATTCAAGCGCGGCTTTTACGATTTCGTCTTTTGTAAATAAAAAATCTCTCGGCATATATGTTGATCCTTTAAAATAACGGCATCTCGGATGCAGCCGTTCAGATGCAGCCGTTTTTATAAATATCGGGTGTAATGTTACACATGTAATTTTATTATACGCCGAATTGATCCGATTGTCAACAGAATTTACCGCCCGAATAAAAAATTTTTTTTCAAGCCGGGATATTCGAAATTTTTGCTTTAACAATCGAAAGGTTGCGCGTTTTCAAGAAAAAAGAAAGGGAAATTCCGGCGTTTTTGCGGAAAATTCCCCTTTTCTTTGACGTTGAAAGCGATATGTATGCAGAATATCTTTTATCAATCGTAAATTTTTATATCGAATGTTCTTTCTGTTAGCGTTTTCGCTTCTGGCCGGATAGTTTCCGCTCTTTTACCGTTGACGATATATTTCCTTCCTTCGCCCGTTTTTTCGTAGGAAATCATCAGTTTCGCGCCGCGGATAAACAGAGTGATATTTCCTTTTTTAAACGGCGAACAAGTGCCGTCCGAAATCGATTTCAACGCGCTTGAATTGCATAAGCAAAATACCGTGCTTTTTGAAATCGGCGTAAAAGAAGACGCCGTGCATCGCGGCGGCATCAACTTATTCGGCAAAAATTTCGGCGATTTCAATCAGGCGATCATCATGACGTTGAAATAGCCGCCATCCCCGCGTTTCCCCTGTTTATTTTTTCTTTGTATCAGTCGATACCGCATGCCATTCGTGCGGTATCGTTTTATTTCAATCGCATATATATAAATCGGGTAAGCGTTGCCTTGTTCGTCGGTTTCGCTGCGCGCATACGTTTCACCCCCATATGCTTAGCCCCCTCCCTTTCCCCCCCTCAATCTTTTCCCCCCCCCCCCCCCCCCGCACGCTTTTTGCAACGTTTCGCGCATATTTTATAACAATTTTCAAAAATTTTTCAAAATCCCCCCGATTTTTACTTGACTTTCCTTTCTTCGCTTGCTATAATTATACTAACGAACGTTAGTTAGTCAAACAATAAAAATATCACAAAAAAAAGGAAAAAAGCGCGCATGAAACAGGAAGCCACGAAAAAAATCATCTTAGAAAAGGCGCTCGAATTATTTTCCGAGCGCGGTTACGATGCGGTGAGCGTGGGCGACATCGCGGCGGCAACGGGCGTCAAAGCGCCGTCTTTATACAATCATTTCAAAAGCAAGCAGGCGATTTTCGAAGCGATCGTAGAAGAAACTTCAAGCCGCTACGAAAAGGACACGAACAAAATCAATATCCACGTGCAGAACGCGCCGCAGGATTTTCCGCATTTCGAGCAAATCGCCGAAGCCGCGCTTTTTGAAAAGGTGCGGCAGATTTTCGAATATTCCCTGCACGATACCGTGGTTTCGCGCTTCCGCAAAATGCTCACAATCGAGCAATTCCGCTCGCCCGAACTCGCCGCGCTGTTTTCGGGGCGGTACGTAGACAGAATGATCGACTATCACGCGCGCATTTTCGAAGATCTGATCGCCGCGGGCGAACTTGCCCCCGAAAATCCGAAAACGCTCGCCCTTTTATACGTTGCGCCCGTCATCACGCTGCTCGGCGTGTGCGATCGCCAGCCGGAACGCGAAGAAGAATGTCTTGCCCGCCTTGAAAATCACGTGCGCCTGTTTTTCAATACCTACAATCTCAAAGCCCGCGCCGCGCAAACGCCAAATGCGCCCGAACCGCAGCCCGCGCCCGCCCCTGCCGAAGCAATCGAAAAAACGCAAAACGGGCAACCCTGTCCGCGCGCGAACGAGAAAAAAGGAAGCGAAACCAAATGAAAAAATCTCTTTTGCAAAAGCTCGGACTTCTCGGTATCGTCAGCTTTTTATCCTATGCGGCGGCGGTGATTTTCTCGCCGCTCGCCTACCCCGGCTACAACCGTTTGGCGCAAGCGGTCAGCGATTTAAGTGCTGCTAACGCCCCGTCGCTCGCCTTGTGGAACAGGCTCAGCGCGCTTTACGCGGTTTGCGAGCCGCTTTGCGCCGTTCTCTGCTGCGTGGGCGTGCAATTCCGCAAGCCATCGGGGCAAAGCAAGCTTCTGCGCGCGGGCGTATACGTTTTCGCCGCCATGGAATGTATTTCCGCCGTCGGCTACCGCATGTTTCCGCTTTCCGAAAGCGGCTACGCGGGGGCGTTTCAGGACGTGATGCACATGATTATCACCGCCGTCGTGGTGATTTTATCCGTCAACTCGCTCACCGTCTTCATTGTGGCGGGCGCGAAAGATAAAACCTGCCGCTCATACGGCGTTTGCGCGGCGATCGCCCTTGCGATGATGCTCGTCGGTGCGCTCGGCACAAAGCTTGCGCCCGCAAAATATTTCGGCGTTGCAGAGCGTTTCAGCGTGTTCGCCGCCACGGGTTTCAACGCCGCGCTCGGTTTGCATCTCTTTTTCGGCACGCCCGCTACGCACCCCATACCCGCCACGCAAGCCGCATCCACCCCCGATAAACCCGATACGCAAGCCGCGCAGAACGGCGTAATTTCAACCTCTACCCCCAGCATTTTAAATTTAAAAGGAAAAAATAAAACCATGAAAAACACAACTTTAATCATCAGAAACGAAGAAGAAAAAGACTATTTCGCCACGGAAAATCTCACCCGCGAAGCGTTCTGGAACGTATATCTGCCGGGTGCGAAAGAACACTACGTGCTTCATTGTTTAAGAAACGATCCCGCGTTCGTGCCGGAACTCGATTTCGTAATGAAATTAAACGGCGAAATGATCGCGCAAACGGTATACGTGCGCTCGGAAATCGAGTGCGACAACGGCGAAAAGCTGCCCGTAATGACGTTCGGCCCGATCGGCGTTGCCCCCGCGTACAAGCGGCAGGGTTACGGAAAATTGCTGCTTGATTTTTCGATGCGCAAGGCGAAAGAACTCGGCGCGGGCGCGCTTTTCATCACGGGCAACATTGATTTCTACGGCAAATCGGGTTTTGTTCCCGCCAAAACGAAGGGCGTGCGCTATGCCGACGATCCCGAAGCCGATTATTTTCTCGTGAAAGAGCTGCAAGAAGGCTTTTTAAACGGCGTGCGCGGCACGTATAAAGACCCCGCAGGCTATTTCGTCTGCGATCAAGATCCCGCCGCGTTCGAGCGTTTCGACGAGCAATTCCCGAAAAAAGAAAAACTGCGCCTGCCCGGGCAACTCTTTTAAGGATTTATCATGAAACATATTATCGTTTACATACACGGCAAGGGCGGAAACGCCGCCGAAGCCGAATACTACAAGCGATTTTCATTTCCCCCGTGGCGGACATGGCTGCTTTGATCGAAAGCATGATGCGCTCAAACGGCGTAAGCGAAGCCGAACTTCGCTCAAAAAAAGAAATCCCCGTTCCGGGCGGCGAAACGCTTTCGTGGAAGTATTATTGCTACGCGCGCGAACACACGCCCGCATGGCTCGCCCCCGCGCTTAATCCCGAATCCCCCGAACTTCCCGGACATTCCCCCGCACAACCCCTTACGCACATTCCCGCGCACATTATCTGCGGCGATCGCGATATGCTCACCCCGCCGGAAAAAATGCGCGCGTTCGCCGCAAAAATTGGCGCAAGCGTCGCCGTGATGCCGGGCGGAGAGCATTGGTTTCACACGCCCGAGCAAATGCGGGTTTTAAACGCACAAATCACGCGATTTTCGGGCGGTTTTCATAAAAAGGCTTGATTTTTTCCCCGCGCCGTGCTATAATCGTACCGTAAACGTACTGTAAATCGCACAGTAATCGTGCTGTAAAATAGCAACCAAGCGAGGTGATACGAATGAAAAAACAGAAAAACGAAACCGCAAACGAAGCGGCGGATTTTTCGAAATCCGTTACGGCAACGCTCGGCAAAAGCAACGAAAAGCGCGCGCTT
>CALARO010000103.1 GCA_937888935.1 uncultured Clostridia bacterium | reverse complement strand
GCCCTCGCCGTCCTTCACACCGCGCCAGAAATTGCCGCCGCCGATGACGATACCGATTTCCACGCCCATATCGTGGACTTTCACGATTTCGTCCACTACCCCCGCGATTACTTCCTGATTTAAGCCGAAGCCCTGCTCGCCCGCGAGCGCTTCCCCCGAAAGTTTGAGAAGTATTCTCTTGTATTTTGGTTGCATATTTATTCCCTCCGTGCGGAATTTTCTACGTTGTTTTCGCGCTGCTTTTACTTGCGAATTTACTTGCGACACAGCCGCATTTATCATTATATCACGTTTCGTTTAAAAATGCAAGTCCTTTTCGGGAATTTCGCGGCATTAAAAACTTCGCTACGAAATTGCATAGCGAAGCCGTATTTTTTGCTATTTAAGGCAATACCGTGCAGAACTTGCGCGGCAGGTGCGCCGACAAATTTTTTGGCAGATTGCATAAAAACGACGTGGGAATGAATACCCGCAGTATTTCAAGGAGTTTTTATGCAATATGACGGAAATTTGTAAGCAGATGCCCGCAAAATCTTTCAGATGCGTTCTGTGCGGTATTGCCTTAAAATAAATCGGAATGTGAGCCGAGCCGATACAACATCAATATCAAAACTTCGTCTTGTTGCTTATATACAAGCAACCAATCGGGATAGATATGACACTCTCTGTACCCTTCGTACCGCCCCGTAAGATTGTGATCTTTATACTTCTGATCCAACGTTTCGCCGTTTGCGAGTTTTTCTACGATTTCCCACAATCGTTCTTCGTTTTTTCCTTGCTTTCTTGCCAACTTCAAATCTTTTTTGAATTGAGTGGTTACGCTGATCTCGTACTTCATACATTCAACGCCGCTCTCAATTCTTCCACGCTCTTATAGCTTTTTCTGTTCGGATCAGCCAAAATCTTTTCGCCTTCTTCCATCGCCGCAACGGTTACGTCGTTCGGGATTTCCATGCAAACGTCAAACGGAATTCCCTTATACTGTATGGCTTTTTTCAGGAAAACGTTGATTGCGGCGGACATATTCAATCCTACCGCTTCGAAAATCGTTTCCGCCGCCCGCTTCGTTTCCGCATCGGTGCATACGTTGATTTTTACCGTGTTCATGTTTTTATTCTCCGTTATGCTTATTTTGTGCGCATATTATACCATATTATATTCCGTTTGTCAACAGTTATGCGCATAATATACGTAAAAAATATTCTGGAAATTAAAAAATCCTACGCCTTTGATTTTTCAGAAAGTTCTTTGCCTGCTGTTTATGCAACTGCCCCTCATCAGTCAACTTCGTTGACAGCAAGCCGCCGAGATTGCCTTTGGGCGGCAACTCGGCGAGAAAAGCCCCCCGGGGGAAGGCCGTGTGCAAGGCGATTATTTAAAATTTTAAACAGTTTGCAACAGTCCGTTACGAAACGGGCGATGCCCGCCTCCGCTGCCGTAGGCTTTTTCGCGCTTTTCTCGTTGAAGAGAAAAAGCGAAAAGGGGAAGCCTATAAAATAGGCAATCATCTAAAATTTCAAACAGTTCAAACAGTTTGCAACAGTCCGTTACGAAACGGGCGATGCCCGCCCCCCGAGGGGAAGCCTATAAAAGTGGCGGGAATTAAATTTTAGACGATACTGCAACAGTCTGTTCGGAACGGGCGAAGCCAGCCTAAGGCAAAGGCAATGATTATATAAAAATAGCAAGAATTTATAAATTCATAGCAATATTCTTATTGAAATGCGGCGGCGAAACCGCTATAATGATAGTGCATACCGCAAAATCGCTTTATGGGTGCGGCGTGCAAGTCTAAAAATAAGGAAGCAGATTATGAAACAGACGAAAATTACAAGGGGCAGAGTGACGATTCCTACGGACGAGAGTTTCGTGGAAGGGACAAAGGAAATTGCGGCGAAGTGGGGTGCGGACGCGGTGCGCGATTGCGACGGCACGCGTTTGCCTGCGAACGCCGCCGAGCTTGCGGACAAGGTGTACAACACCTATTTTATCGTACGCGGCGATAACGTATGGGGCAGGGCGCATGCGGAAGAAACGCACCGCACTTTTCTTCTTTCCGATCGCGTGACGGCGGACGGCGAAGTTGTGGAAATCAATCCGATGCGCGGCTTTTTTGCGCAGCAATTCGTTCCCGACTGGGCGGAAATCAAGCGTTGGGAAGCGCACAACCGCACGACGGGCGAGAAAGTTGCCGCCGGAAACTGGCACGCGGACGAAAAGCGCGGCGTGGTGGTGATTGAGCATGCGGAAAAAAATTGCGAATACACGGTGAGTTTTCTTGCGAAAATCATCTGGCATCCCGTGCAGATTTATAACTATCTTACGAACAACTGGACGTGCGAAAAGCAGCTGATGTACGACCCCGCGTACTCCGCCACGCGCGAGTACGTGAAGCGGCACATGCAGGAATGGTGCGACGCGCACCCCGAAACCAACGTGGTGCGGTTTACCACGTTTTTATATCAGTTCTCGCTGGTATTCAATGAAGAAGGCAAGGAAAAGTACGTGGATTGGTTCGGCTACACGATGGCGGCAAGTCCCGCGCTTTTAGACGCGTTTGAAAAAGAGTCCGGCTACGCTTTAACGGCGGAAGATCTGATCGACGGCGGGTGCTACAACAATCCGTTCCGCACGCCTTCGGCGAAGTTTTTGCAATACAAAGATTTCCTGCAGCGGTTTGTGGCGGGCGGGGGGGGCGGGCTTGTGGGAAACGTACATAAAAACGGCAAGGAAGCGATGATGTTTCTCGGCGACGACTGGATCGGCAGCGAGCCGTACGGGAAATATTTCGGCGAAATGAATTTAGACGCCGTGGTGGGCAGCGTGGGCGGAGGCGTTACTGTGCGCATGCTTTCCGAAATTCCGCACGTGAAGTATCACGAAGGCAGATTTTTGCCGTATTTCTTCCCCGATACGTTCTTTGCGGGCAACGAAGAAAACGCGGTGGCCGAACTCAACCGCAACTGGCTGACGGCGCGGCGCGCGATGATGAGAAAGCCGCTGGACAGAATGGGATTCGGCGGGTATCTTTCTCTGGCGGCGACGTTCCCTTCGTTTATCGACCGCGTGGCGGCGCTGTGCGACGAATTCCGCTCGATTATATCGGCGGCGGGCGAGAAGGTGGTTTCGGGCGAAGAGAAGCCGTATGCGGGCGTGACCGTGGCGATTCTGAACGCGTGGGGCAAAGAGCGCAGCTGGATGAGCCACATGGTGGCGCACGAGCTTTGGTATCAGCAGATTTATTCGTATCAGGGCATTTTAGAAGCTCTTTCGGGTTTGGCGGTGAACGTGAAATTTATCTCGTTTGACGACGTTCGCGCGCGGGGGATCGACAAGGACATCGACGTGATTATCAACGTGGGCGACGAGGGTACGGCGTACTCGGGCGGCGCGGCGTGGCGCGATAAAGAAATTGTAACGGCGGTGCGCGGCTGGGTGCGCGAAGGGCATGGCTTTATCGGCGTGGGCGAGCCGACGGCGGCGACCGTGAACGACCGCTGCTTTGCGCTTGCGGATATTCTCGGCGTGGACGAAGAGAAGGGATTTACGCTTTCCGCGGATAAGTACAACATTTTAAAGAAGGCGCATTTTATCACCGAAGACGTTGCGGGCGAGATTGATTACGGCGAAGGAAAGAAGAACGTTTACGCGCTTGACGGGGCGGACGTGCTGGATATTCGGTTTTCCGATCGGTTTAAGCGCAACGTGAACGTGGGCGAAGTGCTGCTTGCGGCGAACGACGGCGCGCGCGCGGGCAAGGGCAGGGGCGTGTATATCGCAGGCTTGCCGTACTCGGCGCAGAACGCGCGCATTTTGTACCGCGCGATTTTCTGGGCGGCGCATAAGGAAAACGAGATGAAAAAGGCGTTTTCTTCCAATCCGCTGACGGAATGTACGTACTACCCCGCAAGCGGGAAGTACGCGGTGATCAACAACGCGGCGAGCGAGCAAACGACTACGTTTTACGATCTTTCCGGCGCGGCGAAAAAGATTACGCTGGCGGCAAACGAGATTTTGTGGCTGTAAAAATCGGCGTTGACCTAGTGTTTGTTTGAAAATTAAAATCTCCCGCTCTGAATAAGGGCGGGATTTTTTGTGTTATATGGGATGGGTTGCGCATAACATGCTGCGCCCCTTGATTAAAAATTTCTGATGGAAAACTTCAATCAAAAATGGGCTGCACATAACAAGCTGCGCCCCTCATCCGTCGCCGTTCGGCGACACCTTCCCCCGAGGGGAAGGCTATATCAAAGGCAGCAATTAAAATTTTAAACGGTTTGCAACAGTCCGTTATGAAACGGGCGATGCCCGCCCCAAGGGGAAGCCTGAGAACAGGCTTTATTAACGTTAATATTTTCCGTGGTTGCGCTTGAAGAAACCGCGCTGCCGCCATTCCACCAAATGATACTCGCCGTTCTTCTCGATATTGTAAAACGACACGGGCATAGGCGAAGCAAACGCCGTTTCGCCGTCTGCGCCCGCCACGAACGCGTACCCGTGCGAACAAAGCGCGATCGGCGCGCCGTAGGTGAATGCCGCCGCCCGCAATACCACGTTTTCCGCGCTGCCCGCCTGCACCGAAAACGGACACAGCACGAAATCGCTGCCGCTCAGCGTGAGCGTGCGCAAGGCTTCCGGAAAATATGCGTCTTCGGCAACTGCCACCCCGATCCGCCCCGCGCTCGTTTCGTATACCTTGAAAAACGCGCCGCAGTTTCGCGCGCCGTCGATGGAAGAAAGCGCGTCCGATACGCCTAAAATTCTGCCGTTTTCCGCCACCACCGCCGACGAGCGCACCACCCCGCGCGTGGACGTATTATACCCGCACACCACCGCGCATTTGCACGCTTTCGAAAGAAGCGCAACGTCTTCGAAATACGCCGTTTCGCCTTTTAATTCGCGCTCGTAGCTCACCGTTACGTCGTCGAACAGCGGGAAAAATATGAGATCGGCGTTTTCGCCGCCTGTGCGTTCCCAAAATTCGGATAGCCGCTCTTTCGTGACAAAGCAGATCTTCAATTTCGCCGCGCACCCCCGTTTTTCGTTCTTCTTCATTATACGGCGGCGCGCGAAAAAAGGTGCGGCTTTCCTGCGCGCACCTTTCGTTGTTTTGCCGTTTTATATCGTTTGAAGCGGGTAGTGGGCGATTTTTCGCGTTTTTCCGCGATTATTCGTGATTTTCTTCGCTTTGATTTTCGGTATTTTCTAAGGCTTTTTCCGGCTTTTCGGGGGGTGGAACGAGTGCGGAAAGGTCTGCGCCGTAGTCCATCGGCAAGGACAAAAGCAGGTAGGCGATGCCCACCGTGATACTGCCCGAAGCATTGAAATCGACTTCCGTATGCATGGCGGCGGAAACGATGACAACAACGATCGACACGGCAAGGGGCAGCAGAATGTGCAGCAAGCCGAGCTTGCGGATTTCTTTTACGAGCGGTTTTGCAAATGGTGTGCCGGCGGCAAGCTCATGATCGTAGAATTGCAGCGTGAAATACGCGACGGCGATGCCCGCCGCGCAGCTGATTGCGCCGCAGATACAATGGCAGACGTATTCGTGCGTGACGAACGTTTCGCCTTCTTTGGCGAGCCATTCCTGCACGCGGGCGTTGCTGCCGAAGACGCCGCAGAAAATCGCGCCGAGAACGCTGCAAACTGTGCCGACGATGGCGAATATGTAGCCGATTTTGGCGAGAATACGCAAAATTTGCGCCGCTTTTTGTACGCGTTGTAAACTTTTCATGGGGGTAATTCTCCTTTTTATTTGGTCATATTATTTAATCGTAAGTAAACCGCTTGCGGTTGAAACGGCGACGTTTCGCGCGCCGTTGCCGTAGAGATATGCGCCGCGATCGGAAATGTAGTCTTCTTTGGTTTCGATTTTTCCGCATGCCGTATCGAAAAGTATGCGCGCGCCGTTTTGCGGTTTTTCGAAATCGCCCGTTTCGATGGTGATATTGCCGCTTGCCGTTTCGATTTCCGTATAGGAAAATGAAAAATCGGAAACTTCGACGTTGCCGCTTGCGGTGTTGATATCAGCGGTGTTTCCCGCGACGTTTGCAAGGCGCGCCGCGCCGCTTGCCGTTTTGACGGATAAATTTTTTGCCGTGCAGTTTTTGATTTCCGCGCTGCCGCTTGCCGTTTCGATTTGCAGCTTCTGTACGAAAAGATCGGTAAGAATAACCGCGGCGGACGCGCCGGCGATGGTTATGCCGGAAAGAAATTTTGTTGCGGGAAGAGTGATTTTCAGGCGTTTTTCGTTTTGATTTACGCTGCCTTTGCAATCCGATTGATAAAATTGGATTTTTAATACGCCGTTTTCGCAGAGCGTGCGCATTTTCTTTTCTTCGGGAAGTAAGGCTGCGCCGCTTTCTTCGATAAAAATCCGGTCACATTCAGGTTGCCCGTTCGATTTGCCCGCAACGATTTCAATGCTGCCGCTCAGCCACCGGATATCGATTTTCGTGAGTTCGGAAGC
>CALARO010000102.1 GCA_937888935.1 uncultured Clostridia bacterium | reverse complement strand
TTCGAAAGGCACGATAAACGTTTTGTAGCCTTTTTCGCGCGCGGAAATCACGGCGGGCAGCACGCCGCGCACGGGGCGAAGCTCGCCGTTTAAAGCAAGCTCGCCGAGAAAAATCACGCCGTTTGTATCCGCTTCCAGCGCGCCTTCGCCCTTTAAAAGCGAAATCGCCGTGGCGAGATCGAGCGCCGAGCCTTCCTTTTTCACATAGGCGGGCGCATAATTCACGGTGATTTTATGGTTGGGGAACATCAGACCGCTGTTTTTCACCGCGCTTTTCACGCGCTCGCGCGATTCTTTCACCGCCGCGTCGGGCAGTCCCACCATATCGAACGACGGAATTCCTTTCGAAATATCCGCTTCCACCGTCACGGGAACGCCTTCCAGCCCGAACAGCGCGTAACTTTCAACTCTTGCAATCATTCTTTGCGCATCCTTTTTTGGCTTCGGAAATACCTGCCATCTTACTATTGTACAGGAAAAGCGAAAAAAAGTAAATAAAAAAAGGGCGGCGAAACGCAAGAAAAAAATATTTTTTTGTCGCGCGCGCGTATAGCCGAACGGAAACAAGCTTGAACGTGCCTGAAAAGGCGGCGTTTTCGCCCTTTTTTCCGTACTCGCCCTTGCTGTATTCCGATACACCTGCGGGCGATTTCGGCGGCAAAAACAGACAAAAATCACACTATAAAAAATTTTTTAAAAAAATTTAATAAAATTGCGGCAAATCGTTTGACAAAAAGTCGGGGGGGGGGGGTAAAATATAAGATGTAGTTTCGTGCGCCGGAACGGCGTCGCGGCGGCGAAAAACGGCTTGTGCTAAGGAGAGAAGTATGGTAAAATTAAAAAGACTTACGCTTGTATTGTTTGCGGGGTTAGTGCTTATCGGTGTGACTGCGTTTGCGGGCGGCTGCAATCTCGGCGAAGACGATGCTGGCGGCGGAAGAAGCCGCAACGGCAATACGTTTCAGGACGATTTTGGCGGCTCATCGATTTCGCGCGAAGTGCCTTCGCGGGAAGTGTCGTCGCAAGAAGTGGATTAACCAGCAAAATGATTATAAAGTTGCCCCGAAGTTTCATCTTCGGGGCGTTTTTTTATACTAATCCGCGCTTAAAATATTTTACGAAAAATTACGCCCGCATTGTTTAAACGGTAAAAACGCGGGGTAAAAATAATTAATGAAAAATAAAGTTTGAATCGTGCGCCGCCAAAAGGCGC
>CALARO010000101.1 GCA_937888935.1 uncultured Clostridia bacterium | reverse complement strand
TAACTCGCCGTAGTAGCTCATCACGCCGCACCCCGCGTACCTTGCCACCGTTTTATTCAGCGCGGGAATACTTAAATTGCAAAGCTCGGCAATCTGCGCCGCGCAAAGATCGTTTGAAACGTGCGCTTCCAGCACCGATACGATGCGCGCGTAGTTTTCCGCCGATCTTCCCGCGATCTCGTGCCGCGCTTCAAACGCTTCCGTGAAAAGCGAAAGCACGAATAATTCAAGCCGCTTCACCACGGCGGAAGCTTCCGCGGCTTTGCCTTCGCGCGCGCACGTTACGCGGAAGCCGTCGAGAACGAACGCCTTCTGCGCGGCGGAAAAAATCGAAGAAATTTCCGCGAGCTGCTGCGCCGACAGCGAAAAAATATGCTTGTCGCTTTCCGGAAATTCGTCCGCCGAAAACGAAAACACGATGATTTCCGGCGAAGTGCCTAAGTCGGACCAGAGCGAGTGAAATTCGCCGCCGCGATGGAAAATCGCCTGTCCCGCCGGCAGCTGATACACGTTTTTATCCGCCGTGACGCCCACTTCGCCGGACATCACGCACAAAATCTCGTGGAAATCGTGGCTTTCGCCTTTGAAAATGTAGTCGCGCGGGATCTGCTTGCGGAAAAATGTGTACAGCGAGCGGATAGAAAGCGCGTTTTTCACGGGACATTCCACATAGTAAGAGTTGCTCATTTTTCGTGTTTCCTTTGTTTTTTGAAAAAAATATCGAAAATTTTAGAAAATATATGTAAAAATGTATAGATTATTATTTTCCGATATGTTATAATTATAACGTACAACGGCGGAAATGTCAACGCAAGGACGGGGATCGGATGAAAATTCCCCGAAAAAAATTCCGAAGCGGGGCAACGCCGCGGTAAAAAATTATTTTTTCAGAGGTGGAAAAAGTTATGAAAACTACGCTTGTGGTGATGGCGGCGGGCATGGGCAGCCGCTTCGGCGGGTTGAAGCAAGCCGAGCCGGTGACGGCGGACGGCAAGGGGATTCTGGATTTCTCCGTGTACGACGCGAAAGCGGCGGGCTTCGACAAAGTGGTGTTTATCGTGCGCGAGGACATGGAAGAAGATTTCAAAGAGCTGATCGGCAATCGTATTGCGAAGACGATCGACGTGGAATACGTGTTGCAGGATACTTCCGTGCTGCCCGAAGGCAGAAAGAAGCCGTTCGGCACGGGGCATGCGATTTACTGCTGCAAAGACGTGGTGAAAGAGCCGTTCGCGATCATCAACGCGGACGATTATTACGGTCACAACGCGTTTTATGAAATTCACGATTATCTGGCGAACGCGAAGAAGGGCGAATACGCGATGACGGCGTATCACCTTGCGAACACGTTAAGCCCGAACGGCACGGTTTCGCGCGGGATCTGCGAAACGGAAAACGGATATCTGAAAAAGGTGACGGAAGTTACGAAAATCAATCCGGACGGGTCGTTTGAAAAGGACGGCGAGATTGTGAAACTGCCCGCGGACACGCCCGTTTCGATGAATTTGT
>CALARO010000100.1 GCA_937888935.1 uncultured Clostridia bacterium | reverse complement strand
TTCGTTACAGTCCATGCACGCGCGCACGTTTAAAGCGGCGGAAGCGGAAGCCGTGATATTCTGCAACGTTCCGTCCGTTTTAATCACGGCGGAAACTTCGCCGTTTTCTTTGAGCAAGCCGCCGAGAAATGCCGTGCAAAGCAGCGCGCCGCTGAAATAACGCGCTTTTTCGCCGCGAAAACCCTGCATTTTTACGCCGTTTGCGCACATTTGCCCGCCTTGTATCAGCGTGAGCGAAACGCCGCCGTTATATACCAGACACCTGAAAAGTCCGCTTGTTTTCCGCTCTTCCATACCCTATTTCTTCCTTGCGGCAAAGCACAACCGATCCGTTTTTTGCGGATCTTCGCCGAAAATGCCGCTTACCGATACGACTTCGAACCCCGCCGCAGCAAGTGCGCTTTCGATTTCTTCGCGCGTGTAGACGTACTGCGTGTGCAGCTCGTCGAAACGATCGAACGCGCCGTCTTTCCGGCGCACGAAAAGCGTTACGTCCAGCGTGGCAACATCGCCCTGCACCCTGCCGAACGAGAGATACGTGACGTTTTCGCGATCGTCCGCGCTGACTTTGCCGTTAATTTTTTCTTCGAACTTGCGCTTCGAGCTGATATCGAACGCGTATGCGCCGCCTTTTTTCAGGCTTTTCGCCACGTTTTTCAGCGCGACGGCGAGCTTATTTTTCGGCACGTAGTTGATCACGTCGTTGGAAGAAATCGCGAAATCGTATTTTTCGAGCGTTTTCAATTTTGTGACGTCGGCTTGAAAATACTTGGCGCGCAAGCCTTCTTTTCTCGTTTTCTCTTCCGCGACGGAAAGCATTTCCGGGGACAGATCCGCGCCCGACATAAGGCAGCCTTTACGACAAAACGCGCGGGTGAATACGCCGCTGCCGCAGCCGATATCGAGTCCCGAAAGTCCCGCGACGTCTTTTTGCAGCGCGCCCGATACGAGCATAACGAAATACTGCGACCAATTTTCATAGTCGCAGTCGTCGGAAAGTTCTTCGTATAAGGGCGCAAGGCGCGCATACGCGTTTTCTTGTTTCATAACGCTTTCATCCGGCTTTACTGACCGAGCAGCTTCGGCGGTTTTCTCTTCTTCTTTTTGCCGTTTTTATCGAGATCGTCCTGCAAGGCTTTCTCGCGTTCTTCGAATTGCTTATTGTATTCCACATATCTGAGATCGTTTTTATGCTCTTCGGCATACGTGGCGGTATCTTCGGCAATATTTTTCTTGCTTTCGCGAAGCCGCTCTAAATCGGCGCGCGTGAACGAAGAAGGAAGCTCGTACACCTGAAGCGAATCGTCGATCGGCTTGATCGGGCGGGCGACGAGATCGCTCTTGCCGGCGGCGAGAAGCTGCCGCTTATATTCGATGCTTGCCGC
>CALARO010000099.1 GCA_937888935.1 uncultured Clostridia bacterium | reverse complement strand
TTGGGCGGCGAACCCCGAAAACGGTTTCTTCGGCGTAGCGCCCGGCACGAACGAACATTCCAACCCCAACGCCCTTGCGGCAACGAAGAAAGGCACGATCTTCACGAACGTTGCTTACAACCCCGAAGACGGTACTGTGTGGTGGGAAAAGCTCACGAAAGAAGCTCCCGCACACCTGATCGACTGGAAGGGCAACCCCTGGACGCCCGATATGAACGCGGACGGCAAGCACCCCGCGGCGCATCCGAATTCCCGTTTTACCGCACCGGCGGTAAACTGCCCTTGCCTTTCGGAAAACTTCAATTCGAAGACGGGCGTACCTCTTTCCGCGATTATTTTCGGCGGCAGAAGAGCTACCACCACCCCGCTTGTGTACCAGTCGAGAGATTGGAATCACGGCACGTTCGTAGGCACGATCATGTCTTCGGAAACCACGGCTGCGGCTACGGGCGCGGTAGGCGTGCTTCGTCACGATCCTATGGCAATGAAGCCTTTCATGGGGTACTCGGTAGATCAGTACTTCCAGCATTGGATCGATATGGGCGCGAAAGTCGAGAAAGACAAGCAGCCTAAGATCTTCAACGTGAACTGGTTCCGTCAGGACGAAAACGGCAACTTCATGTGGCCGGGCTTCGGCGACAATATGCGCGTACTCGATTGGATTCTCGATCGTTGCGAAGGCAAAGCGGAAGCGCAGGAAACGGCGATCGGCTACGTGCCTTACGCGAAGGATATCAACGTGAAGAATACCGACGTATCGGAAGAAACGCTTGAAAAACTGCTTTACGTGGATAAAGAACGTTGGGCGGCGGAAGCGGAAGAGATCGAGAAGTATTACGACGATAACTTCGGCGATAAATTGCCCAAGGAAATCCGTGAAAATCTCGAAACCCTGAAAGCCAACTGCAAGAAATAAAAGCAAATCGGAAAGACGACTGTTTCACCGCAGTCGTCTTTTCAAAAATTTTTTGGTTAGCCACCGCTAACTTATTAAGGAATAAAAAATGAAATACCGTATTGAAAAAAACACCGTGCAGGAAACGCTCGTCATTCCGCTGTACGGCAGAAAAGTGTGTTCGCAGATGTTCCCGAATTTATATCGCGACGAAACGGCGGCAAAGCTGATTGAACAGATCGATTAGATTTTTCGTGCCTGGCGGCGCAGTCGAAAAAAGCAATGTACCGTTTCGGCTATCTCGAAGTGGCGATGCGGCAGAACGATTTCGCAGAAGAAATCAAAGATTATCTGAAAGATCACCCGAACGCGGCAGTCGTCAATCTCGGCTGCGGGCTGGACGATTCGGGCAGAAAATGCGATAACGGCACGTGTAAAATCTACAATCTCGATTTTCCGGACGTGATCGCCGTCCGCAACGAACTGTTGCCCGCAGGCGAGCGCGAAGAAAACGTAGCGTGCGACTTAAACGATACGTCGTGGTTTGAAAAAATCGACGCAAGCGGCGGGGCGGTATTCTTTGTTTCGGGCGTGTTTTATTATTTTTTCACCGAGCAGGTGAAAACGCTCGTATGCGAAATGGCGAAAACGTTCCCGGGCGGAAAACTCGTATTCGACGCCGCGAATAAAAAAGCGGGAAAACTGCTGCGTAAAACGTGGCTGAAAGTGGCGAAAATCAAGAACGTAGGCTCATATTTTGCCGTAAGCAAAGCGAAAAAAGATCTTTCGCCGTGGAGCGAAAAAATCGAAGTTTCCAGCCGCGGATATATGCTCGGGTACAACGACCTGAAAGACCCGTCGGTAAGCAAACTTTTCCGCTTTATGGCGAAACTCGGCGACGGCTTTATGAAAATGCAGATCGTCAGGATTGATTTTAAAAAGTAGCGATAAATTCGAACTCAAAGCCGACTGCTTCCCCGCAGCCGGTTTTTTTTAACGAAACATCGCGCATACTGCGCGTATGCGCGTCATATTGCACAGCGATTTAAATAATTTCTACGCTTCGGTGGAGTGCCTTCGCCGCCCCGAAATCCGCGATAAACCCGTCGTCGTCACGGGCGCGAAAGAAGATCGTCACGGCGTGGTGCTTGCGAAAAACTTAATCGCCAAGGCGGCGGGCGTGAAAACGGGCGACGTGTACTGGGAAGCACGGCAGAAATGCGGCTCGTCGCTTGTAGAAATTGCCGCCGATTTCCCCGAATACCTGCGCTATTCCAAAAAGGTGCGGCAAATCTACGAAGATTATACCGACCGTATCGAAGCGTTCGGCATCGACGAGTGCTGGCTGGACGTAACGGCAAGCCGCAAGCTTTTCGGCAGCGGCGAGCAGATCGCCGAAACCATTCGTCGCCGCGTGAAAGAAGAACTCGGCTTAACGGTGAGCGTGGGCGTGAGCTACAATAAAATTTTCGCCAAGCTCGGCTCGGATATGAAAAAACCGGACGCCGTAACGGTGATCACGCCCGAAAACTACCGCGAAACGGTGTGGAAACTGCCCGCCGCCGACCTTTTATACGTGGGCGCGGCAACGCGAAAAAAGCTGTACAAACTCGGCATAAACACGATCGGCGATCTCGCGCAGGCAAACGAAGAGCTGCTTGTAAACCGGCTCGGCAAATGGGGCGCGACTTTGCGCGCGTTCGCGCGCGGCGAAGATACGTCGCCCGTAACGAAATTCGGCGAAGAAGCGAATATCAGATCGGTGGGCAATTCTCTCACCGCCTACCGCGATCTCGAAACGCCGGAAGACGTAAAAGCCGTGATCATGCTGCTTTCCGACGCGGTGTGTTCGCGGCTCAGAGAAGCGCGGCTCACCTGCCGCGGCGTAAGCGTAAGCGCGCGCTCGGCAACGCTTGAAACGCATGCAAAACAGGGCAGATTGCCGCATGAAACCTCGCACGCGGCAGACGTAGCCCAAAAGGCGTACGAGCTTTTTTCCGCGGTATACCCGTGGCAAAACGCGGTGCGCAGCGTAGGTGTGAGCGTGTACGATCTGAATTACGGCGAAACGCAGCTCGATTTTTTCGGCGCGCTCGACGGCGGAAATTTGCTGACAAGCGAGAAGAAAAAACGGCTCGATACGGCGGTGGATAAGCTGCGCGAAAAGTACGGATACGCCGCGATACAATCGGCGATCGTGCTGAAAGATAAGCGGCTCGGCGGCGCGGACGTCAAAGCCGAACACACCATTCACCCCGTATCGTTTTTTAAAAACGGCAAATAACGCGCGCGCGAAAAGCATAAAACCCGGCATAAAACCCGCGAAAACGGCGGTAAAAAGGTTGATTTTACGCCGAAAAAATGCTATAATGTAAGCCTATAACGGCTAAAAACGGCAAAAAACGGCGAAAAATCGGCAGAAAAAGCATTAAAAACGTAAGAAAAACCCCTGAAAATACAAGAAAAACATGCCGATTTTCAAGAAAAACACACCAAAAACGGAGTACTTTTTTTCACCATGAACAACGAATTTTTTTCCTACGAACTCATCAGAACCGATTCGAAAACGGGCGCGCGGGCAGGCGTGCTGCACACGCCGCACGGCGACATCGAAACGCCCGTGTATATGCCCGTCGGCACGCAAGCCACGGTGAAAGGGGTGTTCCCGCGCGACTTAAAAGAAGCCGGCTCGCAGATTATATTGTCAAATACTTACCATTTATACATGCGCCCGGGCGACGAGCTGATAAAAAAAGCGGGCGGCTTACATAAATTCATGAACTGGGATCGCCCGATCCTTACGGACAGCGGCGGGTTTCAGGTATTTTCGCTTGCGAAGCTGAATAAAATCACCGATGCGGGCGTGGAATTTTCTTCGAACGTAGACGGCAGCAAGCATTTTTTCACGCCCGAAAAGGCGATGCAGGTAGAAGAAAATCTGGGCGCGGACATCATCATGGCGTTTGATCAATGCAGCGAGTACGGCTTCACGCACGATCAGGCGGAAGCGGCGATGCTTCGTACGGGCGCGTGGCTCGAACGCTGCTACAAGGCGCACGAAAAAAGCGGCAGAAAAGAGCAGGCGCTTTTCCCGATCATTCAGGGCAACGTATTCAAAGATCTGCGCGGCGAAAGCTTAAAACGCTGCGAGCCGTTCATAACGCACGGCATCGCGATCGGCGGGCTTTCCGTGGGCGAGCCGAAAGAGATCATGTACGACGTACTCGATTTTCTGCAGGACAAAATGCCCGGGAACGTACCCCGCTATTTAATGGGCGTAGGCTCGCCGGACTGCCTGATCGAAGGCACGATCCGCGGCGTGGATATGTTTGACTGCGTGCTTGCCACGCGCATTGCGCGCAACGGCACGGCGATCACTTCGCGCGGCAGGGTGGTGGTGCGCAACGGCAAGTACAAAGAAGACTTCACCCCGCTCGATCCCGAGTGCGATTGCTATTGCTGCAAGCATTACACGAAGGCGTATCTGCGCCATCTCGTGAATACGGGCGAAATGTTCGGCGCGATGCTTTTATCGCTGCACAATATCACGTTTCTGCACAAGCTGATGCGCGGCTTGCGCGAAGCGATTTTAGGCGATTACGTGCTTGATTTCCGCAAGGAATTTTACGAAAAATACGGCGGCGAAGGCAAATGGTAAGGGCGTTGCCCTTAACCCCGGGGTTGCACCCCGTTTTTGGGCGTGAGCGTTGTTTTACCGCCGCGTAAATTTAATCCAACCCGGGGCAATATACCCCGAGCCGAAAAGCGAAAAAATTATGGAAAAACAAAAGAAGAAAAAAGGACTTGTAAAGCGGTTTTTCTCGTACTACAAGCCGTATAAAAAAGGATTTGTATTCGATTTATTCTGTTCGTTCGTGATCGCGGCGTGCAATATGTTCTACCCGATGGTGGCGCGCGAAGTGATGAATAATTTCGTGCCGAATAAAAATCTGCAACTCATCGTGGTGTGGGCGGCGGTGCTTGCGCTCATTTATATTTTAAAAAGCGCGCTCACCTATATCGTCACCTATTTCGGGCATGTACTCGGCGTAAAAATTCAGGGCGATATGCGCCGCGAGCTTTTCCGCCACGTGGAAACGCTCTCTTTTTCCTACTTCGATTCGCATAAGACGGGCGGCGTGATGTCGCGTATCGTCAACGATCTTTTCGAAGTTTCCGAGCTGGCGCACCACGCCCCCGAAGATATTTTCAACTCGTTTTTGTCGATTATCGGCGCGATACTCATGGTGTACACGCTCAATCCGTTTCTCGCGCTGATGATCGTGATCTACGTGCCGTTTATGGTGTTTTTCGCCGTGAAAGCAAGGCACAATATGAGCAGGGCGAGCGCGAAATCGCGAAAGAAAATCGCCGCGCTCAATTCCGAACTCGAATCTTCCGTATCCGGCGTGCGCGTTACGAAAGCCTACGACGCCGAAGAAAAAGAAGACAAAAAATTCGATAAGGCAAACGGCGAATTCAAGCGCGCCCGCGCCGAAATGTATAAGGCGATGGGCGTATTTCAGGCGGGCATGTCCGCGTTCAACGACTTTTTGTATCTGCTCGCGCTCGTTTCCGGCTCGCTCTTTTGCTACTTCGGAAAAATTTCCGTAGCCGATCTCACGGCGTACATTTTATATATCAATATGCTGCTTGCGCCGCTGCGCACGCTGATCGCCATGTTCGAGCAGATCGACGAAGGCGCAACGGGTTTCCGCCGCTTCTGCGATCTGATGGATACCCCTTCGGAATACGAGCCGGCGCACCCCGTGAAAGCCGATCTTCGCGGCGATATCGTGTACGAAAACGTTTCGTTTTCCTATAAAACCAAGGAAGAACCTGATACCGACGAAGAGCGGACGGACGATACGAACGCGGCGAACGAAGCGGTCGAAGCGGGCGATACGGTGGAAAAGGGCGCGCGCGAAGCGGTGCTGAAAGGCGTATCGTTCACGGCGGAAAAGGGAAAAACGATCGCGTTCGTAGGTCCTTCGGGCGGCGGCAAAACCACGATCTGCCACCTGTTGCCGCGTTTTTACGTGCGCGACGGCGGCAAAATCACGATCGGCGGCACGGACATCAACGACGTATCGGCGCACGATCTCAGAAAGAATATCGCCGTGGTGGCGCAGGACGTGTTTCTGTTTTCGGGAACGATCCGCGATAATATTGCCTACGGCACGGAAAACGCTACGCAGGCGGAAATCGAAGCGGCGGCGAAGCGCGCGGGCGTGCATGAATTTGTGGAAAGTCTGCCGCGCGGGTACGATACCGAAGTGGGCGAGCGCGGCGTGAAGCTTTCGGGCGGGCAGAAGCAGCGCGTATCTATCGCGCGGGCGTTTTTGAAAAATCCGCCCATTCTCGTGCTGGACGAAGCCACGAGCGCGCTGGATAACGCCACGGAAATGCAGATACAGTCCGCGCTTTCCGAGCTTTCGAAGGGCAGAACCACGTTTGTGGTGGCGCATCGCCTTTCCACGGTGAAGAACGCGGACGAAATTCTGGTGGTGGAAAACGGAAAAATCACCGAGCGCGGCACGCACGATACGCTCGCCGCGGGCGAAGGACTGTACGCAAAGCTGTACCGCTATCAATTCCGCGAAAATTAACGCATAAATTTTATCATAACGCGCATACTTACTTCAAACCCGAAAAAGGGCAGGAGGAAAAGAAAGGTTATGGAAAAATTTATAATGGGCGCGCTGCTCGGCGGCGTTGCGGGCGCGCTTGTGGTGGCGAACAACGCAAAAATGCGTATGCTCGTGAAAAAGGGCGAAGACGAACTCAAAGAAAAAGTAAGCGCTATGGTAGATGAAAAGCTTACCGCCGCGCTCAAAAAGTGCGACGAAATGAAAAACGCCGCGCAAGGCGGGCAAGGCGCGCAAAAGGCGCAGGGCGGCGAAGAAACGCAGGGCAAAGAGAGCGAAGGCGCGGCGAAAAGCGGCGAAAAAGAAGAAAAAAAGAAAAGCAAGAAGAAGGAAGCGAAAAAAGCATAAAAAAAACGTGAAATTCGATAAAGAAGCGGCGAAACGGTAGACAAACGCCGCTTTTTATGTTATACTGTATCAAATGGTTACTAAACGCGTAGTTTCATTCGATATAGGCAATAAGAGAATCGGGGTGGCGATTTCCGATCCGTTCGGCGAATACGCCGTGCCTTGCGATACCTACGTACGCACGGGGCGGCTCAGCGAAGACGTAACCGCCGTGGCGAAAATCGCAAAAGAAAAGGGCGCGCAGGAGATTGTGTGCGGCTTGCCCGTAAACGCGGACGGCACGGAAAGCGCGCAGACGGCGCGCACGCGGAAGTTTATTGAAATTTTACGCAAAGAAACGGCGTTGCCCGTATTCGAAGAAGACGAACGCTACCCCCCGCAGGAGGCGAAAGAAACGCAGATAGCGGCGGGGGTGGATCGGCGGGATAAGAAGAAGACGATTGATTCCATCGCGGCTTCGTATATATTGGAAACGTATCTTTTAAAGAAGAAAAAGGAAGAGAATAAAATGAAAAAAGAAGAGCAGTTCGAAGAGAACGAAGAAGAACACATCATCACGCTGACGGACGACGAAGGCAACGAGATAGAGTATTATCATATCGCCACGCTGCCGTATAAAGGGGAAACGTACTGTTTCTTCCAGAAGGCCGAGCCGGAAACGGAAGAAGAGGAAGAAGAAGTGGTGATTTACCGCCTTTCGGGTGAAGACGAAAACGCGGAATTGCTGCCTTTGGAAGACGACGCGCTGATGGACGAAGTGTTTGCGGAATTCTGCAAAGAATACGAAGCCTACGAAAACAGCGACGAAGCCGCCCGCCTTGATGGTGCAGATTAAGGCTTCCCCTTGGGGGGAAGCTATCGGCAGAGCCGACTGATGAGGGGCAGTTGAAATTCGAATTCCCGAAAATTTTCAATCAAGGGGCAGTTACCTATTCCCCAAAAAAAACAATATTCACAAAAGATCGGCGGTAAACCTTGCCGGCTTTTCCCTTACTATCCCGTTCAAAAGTGAGGTTTTTCGATGTTAAGTGCCGTCAAAGAAAAATTAAGAGAAAGTTTATCTTCGGTGTTGCCGGTTGCGCTCATCGTTGCCGTTCTCGCGGCGACGGTTGCGCCCGTCGACTCGGGGATTTTTTTGTCGTTCTGCGCGGGCGTTCTGCTGCTCGTTCTCGGCATGGCGTTATTCACGCTCGGCGCGGATTCTTCTATGCTCGAAATCGGTAAGAAAGCCGGCACGAAGCTCACGGAAAGCAAAAATATCTGGCTGATCGCGTTCGTCAGTTTTATCATCGGCGTGATCGTTACGGTTGCCGAGCCGGATCTGCAGATTTTAGCCGCGCAGGTGGAAGGAATCAAGCCGATGGTTTTAATTCTTTCCGTGGCGGCGGGCGTGGGGCTTTTCTTAACGGCGGCGATGCTGCGAATCGTATTCGGCATTTCCTTTAAAATCATGCTCGCCGTATTGTACCCGCTTGTGTTCGTGCTTGCGCTTGTCTTTGTGGATAAGAGTTTCTGGGCGCTTTCGTTCGATGCGGGCGGCGTTACCACCGGCCCAATGACCGTGCCGTTTATCATGGCGCTCGGCGTGGGCGTGGCGGCGATACATAAAGGCAAAAAGGGCAACGATTCGTTCGGCCTTGTCGCGCTTTCGAGTATCGGCCCTGTGATCGCCGTTCTTATTCTCGGCATGCTTTTCGAAGTGAGCGGCAAAGATCTCGGCTCGGCGGCGGTTGCACCCGAAACCACGCGGAACGTCCTTGAAGATTACGGCGCGGGGTTTTTGGAATACATGAAAGAAGTGGGGCTTGCGCTCTCGCC
>CALARO010000098.1 GCA_937888935.1 uncultured Clostridia bacterium | reverse complement strand
GGCTTTTTCGCGCTTTTCTCGTTGAAGAGAAAAAGCGAAAAGGGGAAGCCTATAACAAAGGCAAAAAAGAAAAATTTAAAACGATTTGTAACAGTCCGTTAGAAAACAAGTTGCGCCCCTTTGATTGAAAATTTCGAATGGAAAATTTCAATCAAAAATGGGCTGCGCCCCTCATCAGTCAACTTCGTTGACAGCTTCCCCCCAAGGGGAAGCCTATAAACAAGGGAAAAAGAAAAATTTGAAAAGGTTTGCAGCAGTCCGTTAGAAAACAAGTTGCGCCCCTTTGATTGAAAATTTCGAATGGAAAATTTCAATCAAAAATGGGCTGCGCCCCTCATCAGTCAACTTCGTTGACAGCTTCCCCCCAAGGGGAAGCCTACGAAATAGGCAGTAATTAAAATTTAAAACGATTTGCAACAGTCCGTAACGAAACACCCTGCGGGTGCGTTACGAAACACCCTGCGGGTGTGAAAAAATTTCGAAAAAAACGCGTATGAAAATATTGACATTGAGAAAAATGTATGGTATAATTGAAATGTCATAGCGAATCATGACAAACTGCACGCTGCGGAAACTCTTTTCCGGGCGTTGGAAAGAAGGAGAAAATTTTAATGAGATTATTTGAAGTTTCCACGGATTCCACGGCGGATTTGTACGCGGATTACCGTAAAAAGCGCGATATTTGGTTTGCCCCGCTTTCGTTCTCGTTTGAGAAAGACGGCAAAATCGAAGAGTATCTCGATAACTTTACGAGTTATTCGCAGTATGTGGATTTCTATAATAAGGTACGCGCGAAATACATGCCGCGCACAGCGATGCTCAATTACGAATCGCACGTGGCGCACTTCACCGAAATGGCGAAAGCGGGCGTGAAAGACGTGCTGCATTTTTCCATTTCTTCGGGGCTTGCCCGCACCACGCAGGTGGCGAAAGAAGCGGCGGAAGAAGTGAAAAAGAGCTATCCCGATTTTAATATGGTTTCGGTAGATCCGCTGGGCGCGACGATTTTGCAGGGCATGCTTGTGTCGCTTGCGGCGGACATGCGCGACGAAGGAAAGACGTTGCAGGAAACTTACGATTATTTAATGGACGCGAGAAACCGTATTCTTTGTACGATTATTCCCACCGATCTTTTCTATCTGCAACGGGGCGGAAGAGTTTCGGCGACGGCGGCGGTGTTCGGGTCGATGCTCGGCGTGAAACCGATTCTGACGTTTGATCACGAAGGCAAGCTGAAAACCATTGACAAAGTGAAGGGCATGAAGCGGGTGTACGCGTACACGCTGGAAAAACTAGCGATCGCCCCGCCCGACGAGAAAAAGAAAATCGTGGTGGTGGTCTTAACCCAATACCACCCGGAAATAAATTTG
>CALARO010000097.1 GCA_937888935.1 uncultured Clostridia bacterium | reverse complement strand
AACGCTCGAAAACGCCACGTGCCTCATCCTCACAACCCGCCCGCCGAGAAACAAATTCGGCACGTCTTTCGAGTACAGACACCGATACGGCACGGGATACGGATTGCCGAAGCCGCGATGATAGGCGCACGAACGAAACGCTTCGCCGAATTTTTCCGCGTTTACCGGCTCGGGAAAATGCATATCTATACTCCACGTAAGGCAAGCCGTGCCGTCGGGGTATTCCACAAAGTTTTCTATATCGTTCTGCGTGAGAAACACGTCGCCTTTCACGCGATAGCTTTCCCGCTTGCCGCCGAGCGCGGAAGCCCATTTCAGCTTATATTTCGCAAACTTTTCCTTTTCGCGGCAATGATTTTTCTGATACGACCAATTCGAAAAAATCGCGCGCAAGCCGTAATCGCGGATATACTCGATTTCGTTCACCATATCGCGCGTGAAACCCGTTTCCTGTTCCCAATCGCCCGAAGTACAGTTGAAATAAGAATTTTCATCGAAATCAAAACCCCAGTCAAGATCGGGAAACGCGCTTTCTTCTTCCGTTTCTTCGGCGTACCAACGGATAGAAGTCCCATCACGAGCTTTTGCGCGGTTTTCGGCGCGAGCATTTCGCCGTATTCGCTTTCCGCCTCTCTGCCGTATGCCGTTTCCGCGCCCGCCAACCGCGCCAGAATCGCGTCGCCGCTGCAATCCGCGAATAGTTTCGCCCGATAAATCGTCTTTTCACCCGTGAAATATTTTCGCACAACACTTCTTCTATTTTTCCGCCGCGCATAGTTGCGCCCGTCAGCCGCTCGCCCGTTTCCACCGCGTTTCTCGCGCCGATTTCTTCAAAAATCAACGCTTTCCGCTCGTCTTCGTAGTATTTGGCTTCGAATTTCTGCGGCGAACCGCAAATCGGCTCGATTGCCCGCACCGCGTTTCCGATTTCGGGATAGAGCGGCAGATTTCTCATTCCGCTTATGCACACGCGTATTTCCGAACTGTTGCCACCCGCCGAGTACCGGGCGATCGTTTAAAAGCAGCGTTTTCGCCCCGCTTCTGAGCGAGGCGTAAGCAAGGCAGATTCCCGCCACGCCGCCGCCCGCATTATTCACAAGCACGTCCATCGCGCCGAATTTCCCGATAATTTCGTCTTTCACGCGCAGCCTCTCTTCATAATCGCGCACGTCGAGTTTATACCCCGCGTCGAAGCCGTGTTCCGCCACGACTTTTTCCACTTTTTCGGCGTTTCTCGAAGCGATCGCCACCAGATAGCCCTCTTTCTTGAATTTCTCGGCGGTGGCAAGACCGTATCCGCTTGTGCCGCCCGTAATCACAACTACTTTTTGCATAACGTTTCCTCGGAAGTTATTTCCGACTATATTATAGCGCATTTTTTTGCCCCGAGCATTGCTTTTCTTGCATTTTTTTATCATCGTGCAAAAAAACGCCGAAAACACAGAGAAAAGGCGCAGGTTTGCCCCACGCCCCGTCTTTTGAGTTACCTTTCGCCTTGCCGAATGAAAATAAACTTATTTTAATTCGGCTATATCTTCCAGCTTTCCGCCCGCTCGCGGATCTGCGTGAATTTCCGGTATAAGCCGTCCCGCGCGATCAGCTCTTCGTGCGTGCCGCTTTCCGTAATTCTACCGTCATCAACCACAAGAATCTGATCTGCGTTTTTAATCGTGGCGAGCCGGTGCGCGATCGTAACGATGGTTTTGCCGTGCGTCAGCTCGGAAATCGCCGACTGTATCAAATGTTCGTTTTCGGGATCGACGCTCGCCGTCGCTTCGTCCAGGATAATAATCGGCGCGTCTTTCAGAATGGCGCGTGCGATGGAAATCCGTTGTTTTTCGCCGCCCGAAAGCGTGCCGCCGCCTTCGCCGATCACCGTATCGTAGCCTTTCGGAAGCTTCATGATAAATTCGTGGCAACACGCCTTTTTCGCCGCCGCGATCATCTCTTCTTCCGTGGCGTCCGGCTTGCCGAAACAGATATTCGCGCGCACCGTATCGTTAAAAAGATACACGTTTTGAAACACCATGGATATATTCGAAAGCAAACTGTCGCACGTAAATTCTTTCAGGTTATGCCCGCCCAGGTAAATATCGCCGCTCTGCGGATCGTAAAACCGCGCCAGAAGCGAGCAGATCGTGCTTTTTCCCGAGCCGGAAGGACCTACGATCGCCGTAGACGTCCTTTCGGGAATTTTAAAACTGACGTCCTTTAAAACCATTCTCGAATCGTAGCCGAAATTCACGTTTTTAAATTCGATATCATAGTTCGAAAGCTTTACGTCTTTGCCGTCCGCGTCGATGAAATTGCTCGACTTCAAAGCGTCAAGCCGATCCATCGCGTCGTCGATCA
>CALARO010000096.1 GCA_937888935.1 uncultured Clostridia bacterium | reverse complement strand
GTGGGAATTGCGCGATTTGAAAGTGAATTTTTTATTTAAAAAATATGAGTTAAAAAAACCTACGATATAGCCAAGCAGATTCGCTACTTCAGGCTTTGCCCCCATATACATTAGCACAAATATCACGCCAAGCCCCACTGCCGTATTTGCTACCCCTACAAGCGCGTATCGCAGGGCAGAATTTTGCAAGAGTTTTTGTATTTTTATGCGTTTTTTCATTTTTTTCCTTATTTTTTTATAGATTTTTGCGTTTTTTGTGGCTATTTTTATGCAAATCATAGTCCGCCGTTAAAATTTCAAACCCCGCCGCCGCATATTCCTGCAACGAAAACTCAAAAAAATCGCGATCGTCCGTTTTCTGCACGATTATCCCGCCGTTTTTGAGTAATTTTTTGTATTTTTCCAGAAAACTGCGATGAGTCAGCCGCTGCGAAGCGTACCCGAGTTTCGGAAGCGGCGTAGAAAAATTCAGGTAAATCGCTTCAAGCGAATTTTCGGGAATATAACACGGCAAACATTCCGCGCGGATATTCAGAAACTTCACGTTCGGAATATTCCCGGCAGCCACGCGTTCCATCGGCGTTAAAATCACATTGCTCATCTTTTCGAGTGCGAGAAAATCCACGTCCGGGCGCGCTTTCGCCTTCTCGATGATAAATCCGCCCTTTCCGCAGCCGATTTCCAATTCCACGGGATTCCCGTTTCCGAACGCCGCAGAAAAATCAATCAAAGCGCGGTAATTTTCCGCAGCTTCTTTCATATTCAGTATTCCCGCCGTGCCTTTCGCAAGCAAAAGTCCGCCGCACGCCGCCATTCTCTCGTCAAAATTGCGCTTTCTGCGCATTCTCATAGACATAAATTAAAGCTTTCCTTCTGTAAAATCGCTCAAAAAATCGCTAAAAATCTGCGCAAATCCGTACAAAGCCCCGCGCAAAACCTAAATTTGCGCTAAGCTCTCAGTTTTTCCCCGTACTTCCGAAGCCGCCCGCGCCGCGCACCGTTTCGTCCAGCTCGTCCGATTCGAAAAATTCCGCCTTCAAAAACGGCGTAATCACAAGCTGCGCAATGCGTTCGCCCGCGCCGATCACCTGTTCTTTATCCGAATGATTATGCAACGCCACCATCACTTCGCCGCGATAATCCGCGTCCACCACGCCAACTTTGTTGGCAGGCGCAAGTCCGCGCTTCGTCGCAAGACCACTTCTCGCGTAAATCAGTCCCGCGTACCCTTCCGGCACTTCGAGAGCCAACCCCGTATGGATAAGCTTTGTTTCGCCCGGCAAAAACGCCACGTCGCCGTCCGTCACCGCATACAAATCCGCACCCGCGGCAAATTCCGATCCGTACACGGGCAGCACCGCCCGCTCGTCAAGCTTCTTCACTTTCACTTTCGTCATAACGTTCCTCCAAGTACTATGTCACGCATAATTATTATGTCACACAGAGTACCAATAACAGAATAAATTCAATATAAATATTATAACAGAACGCGCGCGATAAATCAAGCATTTTAGCCTGTTTCACGCCGAAATCAGCGCAAAACAGGCCAAAACTCAAGAAAAAATCACTCAGGCAAACAAAAGATCGAGAAGCATGATAAAGCAGAAACCGAGAGAGAACGAGAAAAGCGTCAGCGGATCGCGTTCGCCGAAAGCGTCGGCAATCAATTCCGTCACGGTAACGGCAGTCATCGCCCCGGAAAAGGCGAGCGCAAACCCCATATACCCGCCGCTTGAAAAGAGAATCGCCCCGATCACCGCGCACGGAATTTCCACCGCCCCCGAAAGCACCGAAAGCAAAAAGCTTTTCGTTTTCGAGCAGCCGCTTTTTTGCAAAGGATAGGCAAGGCAAAACCCCTCGGGAAAATTTTGTATACCTATCCCTAAGGCAAGAGTCAGTCCCGGAAGAATGCCGCCGGAAAAAGCCACCCCTACGGCCAATCCTTCCGGAACGTTGTGAAGAGTAACCGAAGCGTACAACAGCCCGATGCCGCCGGCAGTTTCCCCGCGCTTCGAAAACAGCATATTCGCGCCGCAGATGATCAGCGCGCCGCAAAGAAATCCCGAAGTCACGAGAACGCCCGTCGAGCTTTTGCCGAAAAGACGAAGCGGCAAAACGGGTACTTCCAGCGCAGGTAAAAGGAGAGAGAAAAACGCTGCGGAAAGCATCACGCCCGCCGAAAAGCCGTCGAATGCTTTCTTTGATTTTCCGTTTTCCCCTTTCAACACAAACACGAGTGCCGCGCCGAACACAGTCAATAAAAACGCGCCGAGCGCGCCGAAAAGCGCTTGCAGATACACGGGTAATCCGGAAAATTTCGTCATCGGTACAACCTCTTTCAACGGATCGCGCGCGCCGCCGCTCTCGCCGTACACCCCCATACAAACAAGGCTACATCAAAAGCGGCAGATTCGCGCCGTTTTCCGTCCTGTTATCAATATATGCCCGAAATCAAAAACCCGTGCCGCCTTATTCCGCCTTTTTCCGCATTTTCTGCCGTCCCCGCCCCAAACGTCAGATCTTTTCGCTTCTACGCCCCTATTTTTAATCAGTTTTTTCGATTATTCCGCGCCCGGTTATGGAAATTATTTTATCCTATCGTTTGCGCGCGCGTTTCGCTTGACGAATACCGCGCAATTTGGTATACTTTCATAAAACAACAATCGAAAAAACAAATAATCGACCAATCATCACGGAGTACAAATATAAGACCTATGAAAAACACAAGAACCGAAAGCGATTCGATCGGCTCGCTCGAAATCCCCGAAAACGTATACTACGGCGTGCAGACAAGCCGCGGCTGCCAAAATTTCAATATCACGGGCGTTAAAATGAACGATCGTTTTATTCAAAACATCGTAAAAATCAAAAAAGCGGCGGCGATCGTCAACGCAAACGCCGGAACAATTTCCCCCGCCACCGCCGAAGCGATCGTTTCCGCCTGCAACGAAGCGTTGAGCGGCAAATTCAACGCCGATTTCGTCACCGACGCCATTCAGGGCGGCGCAGGCACAACGGTAAATATGAACGTCAACGAAGTAATCGCCAACCGCGCCACCGAACTTCTCGGCGGCAAAAAAGGCGAATATCTCTGCCATCCGAACGATCACGTAAACTGCTCGCAGTCCACCAACGACGTTATCCCCACGGCAGGCAAAATGACGGTGATCGGCTACACGCAAGATCTTACGGCAAGCCTGCAATCCCTGATCGACGCGCTCGAAGAAAAGGCGCGCGCATTCGACGACGTCATCAAAATGGGCAGAACGCAGCTCGAAGACGCCGTTCCCATTCGTCTCGGTCAGGAATTCAAAGCGTATGCCTCGGGCGTAAAAAGAAGCCTGCGCCTGCTCGAAAACGCCGTTCGCGAAATGCACACGGTGAATATCGGCGGCACGGCGATCGGCACGGCGATCAACGTAAAAAGAGAATATCTCGGCGGCATCGTCCCCGAACTCAATAAAGAAACCGGCTACGATTTGAAACAGGCGGAAGATTTAATCGACGCCACGCAGAATTGCGATAGTTTCGTCTACGTTTCGGGCGCGTTAAAAACGCTCGCCGTCACCCTTTCCAAAATGTGCAACGATCTTCGCCTTCTGGCAAGCGGCCCGAAAACCGGTTTCGAAGAAATCGTATTGCCCGCCAAGCAAAACGGCTCGTCGATCATGCCGGGCAAAGTCAATCCCGTCATTCCGGAAGTGGTTTCGCAAGTGGCGTTTTCCGTCATCGGCAACGATACCGCAATCACCCTTGCCGCCGAAGCCGGGCAGCTCGAATTAAACGCTTTCGAACCCGTAATTTTCTATAAACTTTTCGAATCGCTGCACACGCTCAACGGCGCTGTGAATACGCTCGTCGAAAACTGTATCAAAGGCATACAAGTCAACCGCGAACGCTGCGAATCGCTCGTCTACGAAAGCGTAGGCACAGTCACCGCGCTCAATCCGTATATCGGCTATAAAAAGGCTGCGGACCTTGCAAAAGAAGCCTTGAAACGCAACGTAAAAATCAAAGATCTCGTTCTCGAAAAACACATCATGGCGGAAAGCGAACTCGAAAAAATTCTCAACCCCTACGCCATGACCGAGCCGAAAGAAAGCGTCTGATTCCCCGCCGCGCAAGCGCATAGCTCAGATGCAAAAAATAAAATAGCAAGCAAAAACGATAAAAGCGGACGAGCCACCAACTCGTCCGCAATTTTTTTCGTAAAACAAAGATTATCAAAGTCGTATCGAA
>CALARO010000095.1 GCA_937888935.1 uncultured Clostridia bacterium | reverse complement strand
GGGCGGCGAGCGAAGATAAAGTAACGTCTTCGCGGAAGTGTTCGTTCAGGTATTTCAGCACTTCGGCAAAGGCGCGCGCCGTCTTGTTTTCCTTGCGATCCTGCGCGGGGCAGAACGCGAATAAAAGTCCCGCGAGCATATCGGAAAACCCGGCTTTCGTCTGCGCGTTCAGAAAGATATGCGGGGAACAGGTATCGAAAAACCGCATAATTTCGGCAAAACCGTCCGCGGAAATCGCGGGAAACGGGGGAAAGGCGCGGGCAGAGAGCGCGCCGCCCGAAAAGAGATTTTTATCAATGACGATCGCATACACTATAGCCGCGCCCGCCGCGCGGTAGAAATGCGGCACGAAGGAATCGGCGAAAGCGATTTCGCCGGCGGAAAGAAGGCGTTCCTGCGTGCCGATATGCACGAGATATTTGCCTTCGCGCACGAGAATGAATTCCACGCTATCGTGAAAATGCGCGAAAGGGGGCGGATTATCGGAAGAAGAAATATCGTAGCGGGCGAAATAGAGATGCCCGCTCACATCGGCGGCTTTTTCGTAAATTTCGATATCGTTCCGCGTGTTCATCGTAAAACCATCCTGTTAAAAGTTACGATTTTATTATACACCCTTCCGCAGCAAAAGTAAAGAATTTTTTATAAAAAAATCAAAGCGGCAAATACTTTTTCCCGCAAGCGATCAAAATCCTTGCAAAATCGGAAAGACTGTGATATAATAAAATCGAATAATTATATAGAAAGCTATGCTTTGCCGCGTTGAAAAGGCGCAAAAATGAAAAAACGCCGCGGCAATTGCTTTCGGGAGAAAACGAATGATTATCACTAAAACGCCGTTCAGAATGTCTTTTTTCGGCGGTGGAACGGATATGCCCGCGTTTTTCAACGAACACGGCGGCGCTGTGCTTTCCACCACGTTCGATAAATATTGCTACGTAACCGTGCGCCACCTGCCGCCATTTTTCGATTATACTTCCGAGCTTGTGTATTCCCGCATCGAGCAGGTGGACGGCATCGAAAAAATCGAGCATCCGCTCGTGAGAAACTGCATCAAGTTTCTCGATATGCACGAGCTTCGCGTAAATTACGAATCCGATCTTCCCGCCCGCACGGGGCTTGGCACAAGCAGCTCGTTTGCGGTGGGACTGCTCAACGCGTTTTACGCGCTCAAAGGCAAGTACGCAAGCAAAAAGCAGCTCGCCGACGAAGCGATTTACGTGGAACGTGAGCTTTGCAAAGAGAGCGGCGGCTGGCAGGATCAGATCGCGGCGGCGTTCGGCGGCTTCAACCGCATTGATTTCAAAGACAACGGCTACGAAGTTTCCCCCGTGATCATCTCGCCCGAGCGCAAGCAACGCTTAAACGATAATCTGCTGCTGTTTTTCACCGGTTTCAGCCGTTTTTCTTCCGAAATTCAGCAGTCCACGGTGTCGGTGATCAAAGATAAAACCGCGCAGCTCAAAGAAATGCTCGCGCTTGTGGACGAAGCGCAGAAAGTGCTTGTCAACGATAAATCCGATCTGGACGATTTCGGCAGACTGCTCGATACCACGTGGCGGTTGAAGCGGCAGACGGGCGCGAAAATCTCTACGGGGTCGATCGACGAATTGTACGAGAAAGGCATTAAGGCGGGCGCGCTCGGCGGCAAGCTTCTCGGCGCGGGCGGCGGCGGATTTCTGGTGTTTTACGTGCAGCCGGAGAAAAGACAAGCCGTGCTTGCGGCGATGCACGATCTGCTGCACGTGCCGTTTGAGTTTGAAAACGGCGGCACGCAGGTGCTTTACTACGCGCCCGAATTTTACAATGTGGAAAACCGCAGGGAGAAATAAAGCGTGAAAGTCGTATTTATGGCAGGCGGAAAGGGAACGCGAATCTCGTCGGTGGCGAGCGATATTCCCAAGCCGATGATTAAAATTTGCGGAAAACCCGTTCTCGAACACGAAATTCTGTGTCTGCGCGAGCAGGGTTTCACCGATTTTATCATCACCGTGGGGCATCTGGGCGAAGCGATTATTGATTATTTCGGCGACGGCGGCGCGTTCGGCGTGCATATCGAATACTATGTGGAAAAAGAATTGCTCGGCAACGCGGGCGCGCTCTTCCGTCTGAAAGACAAGCTGACGGAAGATTTTCTGCTATTAAACGCCGACGTTTTATTCGATATCGACTTCAATCGTTTCGTGGCGTTCCATAAGTCGCGCGGGGGGCTTGTCACGCTGTTTACGCACCCGAACAACCACCCGTACGACAGCGGACTGATCGTGACGGACAAAAACGGCGCGGTGGAAAAATGGCTGACGAAAGAAGACGCGCGCCCCGAATTTTACGCCAACCGCGTAAACGCGGGCATACACGTGATTTCGCCGGAAGTGCTGAAAATGCGGATTGATACGCCGAAAATCGACCTTGACAGGCAGCTTTTGAAGCCGCTTGCGGGAACGGGCAGAATGTTTGCCTACGATAGTCCCGAGTACGTGAAGGACATGGGAACGCCCGAACGCTACGCAGGCGTGAGCCGTGATTTCGAAAACGGCGTTGTGCAAAGCCGCAACCTGCGCAACAGGCAGAAGGCGATTTTTCTCGATCGCGACGGCACGATAAACGAGTACGTGGGATTTTTAACGGATATCAACGATTTCCGGCTTGCGGCGGGCGCGGGCGAAGCCGTGAAAAAGATCAATCAAAGCGGGTATCTCGCCATTGTGATCACTAATCAGCCGGTGA
>CALARO010000094.1 GCA_937888935.1 uncultured Clostridia bacterium | reverse complement strand
CTTCGCCGTTGATAAAGTAAACGTAATCCCCCGTTTCCACCACGAAACCGCCGTTGGAAGTAACGCGGTCGGCCGAAGTATCGGCGTCTTTGGGCGCGGTGAATTTATTGCCCGCGCACGAAGCGAGCGACGCCGCCGAACACGCCAGCGTTGCCGCGGCCAGAAGCACGGTAAGCTTTTTTTTCAAACTCCGCATAAAAAAGATCATTCTCCTTCAAAAGTGTAAAATCCCCGAATTTTGCGCGGCACATTCCGCGCGCGACATATTCCGGATATACTAACGCATATTCTATTATATATCAAATCGGCGATTAAAGCAAACAAAAACGACGGCATTTCGGTATTTTTAACGGAATTTTCCGTGATTTTTCTTTTTTCGTTTGCATTTTTGCGCTTTTTCGCCCGCGTTTTTAAAGGTGCGCCCGCTTATGGAAAACTTCGGCTTATTGAAATTTTTAAAATCCCCCTACCCCGCCGCGCGCGAAAATTCCGCCGCGCAGCACCCCGAAAAGTCACACGAAAACCTTGAAAAACCGCCCGAAAACCCCGGAAAAACCGATAAAATCGGCGTAAAAAACGAGAAAATCGGGGCAAATATCGCCGAAAATCACACGAAAAACGGCGAAATTTACCTCGATTTCATAGAAAAACAACGCAATTTCAGCAGAAAAATCCCCAAAAATTAAAGACTTTTCTTCGATTTTCCACTCATTTTCCGCGCCCGAAAAATTTTTTAAACTTTTCGTAAAAAACCTGTTTAAATCGGCGGAAACGTATTTATAATTATAAGCGAAGAACGAAAGGAACGAGGGCTTAAGAGCCGACGAGCCGATCGGGCTTCACGATAAAAAAAATGAATTAAGGAGATGAATTATTATGAAAAACTATTTGCAGAACAGAAATAACAATCATATGGAGCGCACTTCTCTTTTTGACGCGTTGGACGACTTCTTCTGCCCCGTGTTTGCGAACGAAGCAGACTATCTGAAATCGAACATCAGCGAAACGGATAAGGACTACCGTCTCGAAGTAGCCGTACCCGGGTTTACGAAAGAACAGATTAAGCTGTCGCTTGAAAACGGGTATTTGAACGTGGTATGCTCGAAGAAAGAAAAGGAAGGCGAGCAGAACGCGAACGCCGAAAACGCTAAGAAAGAAAACAAGGTGTACAGACGGAAGGAAATTTCCGAGTACTCTTCGCGCAGCTTCTACGTGGGCGAAGACGTTTCGAAAGAAGACATCAAGGCGAAGTACGAAAACGGCATTTTGTCTTTGGTGATCCCGAAAGTAACGCAGAAATTGCCCGAAAGATCGTATATTGCGATTGAGTAAGCTCGGGAAGCTAAATTCGGCTAAGTAAATTTTTCGCCCGGGGGATTGCGGAAAAGCAATCCCCCGGGCGAAGTTTTTTATTTCTGTTCTTTACTTTTTGTCGGCAAGGGCGTTGAAACGCTTGATCAGATTGATCTCGCGCGGGTTGTACGGGTGCAAATTCTTCCGGTACAGTTCGTGCTGCCACTTCGTGAAATCGAAATCTACGTTCGGGTTCTCTTCCGCCTGCTGCCAAAGTGCGTCCCACGGCTCGGTGGTGTACGTTCTGCCCTGCACAAATCCCCAGCAATAGCACCCCACGTTTTCGATCATCATTAAGGGATAGATCTCTTCCACCGTGTTGTGATTGCAGCGATTCAGCCATTCCGTAACGATAATCGGGCGGTTGTAGTACTTTTTCAGGGTGTACAGTCCCGTTAAAAACCACTCGTATTTAGAATAGGAATGGAACGAGATAAAATCGGATAACTCATACGCTTTCGCTTCCGAAAGCGAATTGAACGTGCCGTCTTCTTGTACGCCGCGCCAGATGTCCGCCGCGAGCGGCTGCACGGGATCGAGCGAACGCACGAGCGCGAACAGTTCTTCGAGAAGCGGTACGGCGCGATCGCCGATGCCGATGCCCGGTTCGTTTTCCACGTTCCATGCAAGCACCCTTTGATCTTCGCGGTATTTCTTCACCACGCGCTCTACCATTTCCATGAAAATCGGCTTGATTTCGGGGTACTCGATATAATGCTTGTACGCGCCCGCTTTTAAAAGACGATCCTGCTCGGCATAGTCGCGGTTGAAGTGGTTGAAATACTCTTTCTGCGCGCCGAGTTCTTTCGGAACGAATTTTTCGCCGTGCGGCAGATCTTCTTCGTAGGCAAGCACGAGCATCACGCTGTGATCGTACTTCGCGCAAAGCGATATGTAGCTTTCGAGCGTTTGCATAAATTCTTCGGGTTCTTTATAGTATACGTCGAAATTGCACCACAGGCGCACCGTGTTGAAACCCGTTTCTTTGCTGAGTTTCAATTCCGTTTCCGCCGTTTTTAAGTGTTCTTCTCTGCCGATCGACTGCCACATATCGAGACGGTTTACGCAATCCGAGGGCAGAAAGTTCGTGCCGCGCAGCCACGGCAAAGATTTGTACCATGCCGCGATTTCCTGCTCTGTCCATTGTCTTTTCATCGTTTTTGTTTCTCCTTGTACGGCTGACGCCGATTTCGATTTTTTAAGGTTAGCCGAATGAAAACAAGCTTGAACTGATTTAGC
>CALARO010000093.1 GCA_937888935.1 uncultured Clostridia bacterium | reverse complement strand
CACGCCGCCGTCCATAAAAATCACGCGGCTCGATACGTCGCGCGCAAAAGCCATTTCGTGCGTGACTACGATCATCGTAAGCCCCGTATCCGCAAGTGAGCGCATAACGTCAAGCACTTCGCCCACCATTTCGGGATCGAGCGCGGAAGTCGGCTCGTCGAATAAAATCGCTTCGGGGTTCATCGAAAGAGTGCGGGCGATCGCCACGCGCTGTTTTTGCCCGCCCGAAAGCTGCGCGGGTTTCGCGTTGATATACGCGCCCATGCCTACTTTTTCAAGGTATTCGGTAGCGATTGCCGTAGCTTCCGCCTTGCTGCGCTTTAATACCACCGTCTGCGGCTTCACGCAATTTTGCAGCGCCGTCATATTATTGAAAAGATTGAACGACTGAAACACCATGCCCACTTTCGCGCGGTATTCCGTGAGTTTCACGTCTTTCCCGCGAATGTTTTTGCCGTGATAGAGAATTTCGCCGCCCGTAAGATCTTCCAGAAGATTGATGCAGCGCAGCATCGTGCTTTTGCCCGAGCCGGAAGGACCGATCACCGAGATCACGTCGCCGCGGTTTACGTTGAAGGAAATATCTTTCAGCACCGCGTGATCGCCGAAAGATTTCTGCAAATTTTTAATTTCGAATACCGAAGTATTTTGCGCCGTTTCCATATGCCCTTACGCCTCCTTGATGTGAATTTCGGCTTCCGGATCTGTCTGCGAGCCGAAAACGGTGTAATTTTTCTTGCCGTCCATTTTGCGTTCCACAAGCCGCAGCAGTCTCGTAACGGTGAACGTAAGCACGAAATAAATCGCAGCGCAGATCAGATAGGCGGGAATGAATTGAAAATACGTACCGCCCGCACTTTTAGACATAAACATCAATTCCGTAATCGAAATCACGGAAAGCACCGAACTGTCTTTGATATTCACCACACACTCGTTGCCGATTGAAGGCATGATATTGCGCATCGCCTGCGGAAGCACTACGTGAAACATCGTCTGCCCGTGCGTCATACCGATAGCTTGCGCGCCTTCGAATTGCCCTTTGTCCACGGAAATAATTCCGCCGCGCACAATCTCCGCCATATACGCGCCCGTATTGATAGAAATAATGATGATAGCCGATACAAGCGGCATTTCGAGCTTGGAAAGAAAGCCGTAGTAAAAAAGCAATGCCTGCACAAGCATAGGCGTGCCGCGGAAAATTTCCACGTATGCCGTGATAATTCCGTCGCCGACTTTTTTCAACGCCGAAAGACCTTTATTTTTCGGCGCGGGGATCGTGCGGTATACGCCGATCAGAAGCCCGATGAAAAGCCCTATCAGCGTACCCTCTACCGCCATAGCCATTGTATAGCCCGTTCCTTTCAGAAAAAGCGAGCCGTATTCTTTCAATAATTTTATAATCCAATCAAACGTAGTCATCTTTTAACCGCCGATTTATTTTTTATC
>CALARO010000092.1 GCA_937888935.1 uncultured Clostridia bacterium | reverse complement strand
CGAGTTGCCGCCCAAAGGCAACTCGGCGGACTGGTGTCGCCGAACGGCGACGAATGAGCGGCGAAGCCGATTTTTGATTTTCTGAATATTTTAGTCATAAAATTTCTGAAAAATCAAGGGGTGCAGCACATTTTTGATTGAAATTTTTCCCCAAATAATTTTCAATCAAATCGGCAGTCAAATCATCGCCCCGCCTGTTCAAAGCGATTTTAAAAATTCCGATAAAAGTTTTCTTTGCTTCACGCTCAAAGCCGAAACGGCGGCGGTAATCTCGTCGGTTTCGCCGCTTTCGCTGAAAAAATCTTTCAAAGAAATGCCGAGCGCGTCGCAAATCAGCCGCAAATGCCCCACGGTAATATCCGCTTCGCCATGCTCAACACGGCGTAAATGCGTTTGCGATACCCCCGCCCATTCCGCCAGCCTGTTCTGCGAATACCCGCGTTTTTCCCGCAATTCTTCAATCCGTCTTCCTACTTCCATTTTAAAGCGCCCGCTTTATATCATATTAAAAAACGCTTTGTCGCTTGCAAGCAGCTTCTCGTCCAGCTGCCACACGCCGTTCACCTTTATTAAGCCGAACTCGCACTCTTTCGCCGTTTCGAATACGTCGTTGCCGTCGTACCCGATAAACTTTTCGCCAAGCACTTCCAGGGCGTCTTTCGCGTCCTTCGTGAAACTCGAAGTCGTTACGAAAATCCCGCGGCAATTCCGCTTGCCGTCCCGCATCTGACGGCACGTAGCCGCGCCCACAAATTGCTGCACCAAGGTTTCCCCGATCATCCACTTTTCGGCAAGCCCCTTCGTCGGATCCCAATTCTTCGCCTGTATGTAGATGGTTTCGCGGAAGCCGAATCTGTCCGTCAGCTCGATTTCGCCGTCGATACCGCCGTCGTTTTTGCCGCCCGAAATGCGCAAGCCTTCCAGCCGTCTGCCGCTTTTGAGCGAATAGCGTTCCAATAAATACACCGAGTAGTACTCGAAATATTCGCCCGAAAGCGCGCGCAATCTCTTCAAAAATTCTTCTTTCAGCTTCTCGTCCGTCGTGCGTGGCAAGCTTTGCGATT
>CALARO010000091.1 GCA_937888935.1 uncultured Clostridia bacterium | reverse complement strand
TTCGTACACGCTGCCCGAAGAAAAAATCGAAAAGGGCATGGCGCGGATCGGCGAATTTTTTAAAAGCGCACTGCGCGGCTGATCGCTTTGCACAGGACGAAATAGGCTTTATATAGCCTGAATTGTATAGTGATTTGATAAAAATCGACTTGTGAAAGTCGATTTTTTTACTTTTTCGAAAAAAAGTTATGAAACAACCAAAAAATTTTCGTTGAAAGTCTTGAAATTAACGCGAAAATCTGTTAAAATATATATACCCCGAAAAAACACCGCCGCAAAAAGGCGCGGCGGCGCGAAAGGGGGAAAGAACTTTTTTTGGAGGAAACAGCAATATGATTAAAGTGGTTTACGGCGCGAAAGGTACGGGCAAAACGAAGCGGATGATCGACGCGGCGAACGAAGCGGTGAAAACCGCGAAAGGACATCTCGTATTCATCACCGATACGAAGCGCGGCATGTACGATTTAGAGCGCGAAGTGAGATTTATCGACGTATCCGATTTCGACGTGGCGGGCGAAGCCGCGCTTTGCGGATTTATCAAGGGCGTGATCGCGGGCAACCACGATAACGAATACATTTATATCGACGGCGTGATGCGCATCGCGGGCAAGAAGGCTTCGGAACTCGGCGCGTTCTTCTATATGCTCGATAAGGTGGCTACGGAAAATAATCTCACCGTTACGGTGTCGATTTCGGCGGCGAAGGAAGAGTTACCCGACTTTATTTCTAAGTATCTTTAATTTTAGCGCATTTGCATAATAACGCACCTTGCGGCTTTATCTGCGTGCGCCTTTGCTCATTTACGCTTAGTAAACTCGCGGCAGGCGTACTCGATAAAGCTCGCAATCTGCGTCATTCTTCAAATGCTTGCTTGTCGGGCGTTATATAAGGCAATTATTTCAAATCGGAAGGTGTTTTTTATGCAATTTATCGGAACGAGATCGGGGGGAACGGTATCCGCGCGCGAGGCGATTTATCATGGATTGTCGGCGGGCGGCGGCTTGTACGTGCCTCAAACGTTTCCGCTTGTGGATAAGTCCGCGCGCGAAAAGTTGGAAAATATGAGCTACGCCGAACGCGCGTACTATATTCTTTCGCTCTTTTTCGGCGAATTCGGCGAAGAGTTTCTGAAATCCGTTACGGAAGCCGCGTTCAAAGGCTTCGACGGCAAAGACGAAGTGCCGCTCGTGAAAATCGACGAAAACAGATATATTCTCGAACTTTTCCACGGGCAGACCTGCTCGGAAAAAGACCTTTCCGTAAACGTGTTCGCGCCCCTGTATCGCGAAGCGAAAAAATCGCTCGGCAAAACGGAAAAAACGCTCGTTCTCGCGGCGACTTCCGGCAATACGGGCGTATCGTTGATTGATAGTTTCAAAGACGACGAAAACGCGTTCGCGGCGGCGTTTTATCCCGAAGAAGGGCTTTCCAAAATGCAGAAGCTCAATCTCACGGTGATGGGCGGCGAGCGCGTGTATGTGGCGGGAATTGCCGCCGATTTCGACGAGTGCCAGCATTTAACGCACAGAATCCTTTGCTCGGAAAAATTCGGCGGCGAGCTGAAAAACCGCGGAATTTCGCTTGTGGGCGGCAATTCTTCGAATATCGCGCGCATTATTCCCGAAATCGTATGGTACTATTCGGCGTATGCCGATCTTTGCTCTTCGGGGCAGATCGAAGACGGCGAAGAAGTGGATTTTTCGGTGGCTTCGGGCAATTTAAACGCTGCGCTTGCCGGTTGGTACGCCAAGAAAACGGGTTTGCCGATCCGCAGAATTTTCGTGCCGTTCAACCGCAACAAAGCCGCGCTCGATTTCTTCACGAAAGGCGTGCTTTGCGATGATAAATCGTTCCGCCGCACCATGGCGAAAGGGTTAGACGTAGCCGTGCCTTTGAATATCGAGCGCATGATTTTCGAGCTTTGCGGCAGAAACGCGGCGGAAACGGCGGCGCGCATGCAAAAACTGGACGAAACGGGCAGCCTGAATATTCCGGAAAGCGAGCGCGAGCTGCTTTTAAAAGACTTTTACGCCGAATTCGTTTCGGAAGACGAGCTTTTAGAAACTTCGTACTCGATTTTCGAAGAATACGGCTACGTTTGCGACGTGGAAACGGGCGTGGCGGCGGCGGTGTGGGATAAGTACCGTGCCGATCCCGAACACGAAAACGACGAAACGCCGCTGGTGCTTGCCGCCACGGGAAATCCGTACAAATGCCCGCAGGACGTGCTGTACTGCATTTCCGGCAACGACGTGAAGGACAGCTACAAGGGCGTGAAGCGGCTCAATCTTTTAACGGCGATGAAGCCGCCCAAATTCATTACGGATCTTCGCTATATCGAGCCGCGATTTAAAGAAGTGCTGCCGGCGGAAGGAAAGAAACTCACCGCCGCGCTCTTATCGTTTGTGGACGGAAATTTCGTGCCGGAAACGAAGAAAAAACGCTGAAAACACCCCGAAAAACGCTTGAAAAACGCGATTTTTTATGTGAAAAACGTGATAAAAACCGTGTTTTTAGGTGTTTTTCGGCTTTTTATAGGCTGAAAACGGCAGAAAAAGTTGCGTTTTTTAAAGAAAAGTGGTACAATATCGAGTGAAAAACGTGGTTTTTCGCAAGAGTCTTTTTATTTTTTAAAAGACTTTCTGCGGGCGCGGTTTTTAAGGGAAGCAGACGAAAATGTTCGGTTACGTGCGGGCGGATACTCCGTATCTTTATATCAAAGACGATCTTTTATACAAGGCGGCGTATTGCGGC
>CALARO010000090.1 GCA_937888935.1 uncultured Clostridia bacterium | reverse complement strand
AATTTATTTTAACTTTTTTCCTTTTTTCATACCCCAACATTTGACTTTGAGCCTTAATTTTTTGTCGAAAAAACGTTTGACAATCATATTTCGGCGTAGTATAATAAACTCGTTAAAAAGGGTTACGAAAAATAATTGTTTCTGCGCCCTTTCGGCTTATATCTGTGCAAACTTTTAAGGCACGTGCCTTTTCTGTTGCCCGATCCGTCTACATATTAAAAGACGGATCGGGCATAAAACGCAGAATAATACAGCCGCAAATCTTACGGATAACTGGGAAAACGACGAGCCGACATAAATAAAAAAATCCATCAAAAGGAGAAGAAAAGTATGGAACAAGCAAAAAAACGCTATGCACCGCCAAGCATTCGGTGCATATCACTCTCGCGCGACGTTGTTACTCTTTCCAACTACAACATCACGCTCGACGTGATGGTGAAAGACGGCGGCGTCTGGAACTTCACCGACGAATTTCAGGATAATCCGGGAGGTAACGTGCAATGAAAAAAGCTATAAAAAACGCCTTAATCGGTTGTGCGTTCGCCGTCTCGTGTTCTTTGATAGCGGCGGGAGGCGAAAAACGAAGCTTTTGCCGAAGAAAACGAAAACGCGAAAGTAACCGTAAACGAAACGATTTCTTTCACCACGGGCGCGTCTATCCGCGTAGATACCGAAGAAAACGGCGTTACGGGCGTGCGCTACGCGGCGAATATCCCCGCCGAATTGTACAATACCGTGATTGAAAACGGCAAATACAAATCGGAAACAACGGAACTCGGTATGATAATCGTTCCCGCCAAAGCGTTCGCCATGTTCGCTCAGAAATCCACGGAAAACGATTATTTCAGATACTTCGCTTCGCTTGATAAAAGCAACGCGAAAGAAAATATTTCTTCCGCAATCCCCGTAGAAAAATACAATATAAAGGGCGACGGCTATCAGGTGCAGGGCGTGATCGAGCTGAAACCCGAAAATTATAATGTAGAATATCAGGCGGCGGTTTACTACACCGCCGACGGCGAAAACTACACATACAGTCCCCTTTCAAGCTCGCGTTCGATAACGTATGTAGCGAAAGAAGCGTTAAACGATAAAAATTCGGGACTTTCAAACGAACAGAAAGCCAAACTTACGGAAATCGTGAAAAACTACGCTACCGTAGTCAGCGTGGAAGGCATTGCGGAATACGACGGCCATTGGTTCTCGTCCATCGAAGAAGCGTACAACACTATTTCGCCGAAAGTAGAAGCTTTGGCAACATTCGGCAACACCTGCTGTTCGGCGGAAGCGTTCGACGCTTTCTATTCGCAAAACGGAAAAATCACGTGGAATATCTACGGCAAGCACGAAATCACTTCCGATCCCTACACTTTCTCGTTCGGCAGACAATCTTCTTATTATGGCGACAGAAACCTTACCGCCCTGGAAATTATCGGTCAAAGAAAGGATGCGGAAATTGATCTGACAAACAGCGTTATCGACGAAAATCGTCACTCTTTCAGCGTTCCCTGGAACTGGCAGGGCGAAGCAATCAGAAACAACACCGATTTAACGGTGAAAAACGTTATTCTCGATAATATTCAGTCCATGCCTTCCAACGCTTACGCAACGCCGACGGTTGCCGTAAAAACGGTACTCGAAGGCTGCACTATCAACGGCTGGTTGTACAGCTATCAGAATTATCTCGTAAATCAGACGATTAAAGATTGCACCTTCAACGCCACCGAAAACGGTGAAAATTACGCGTTTTTTGCGCAAGGCGATGAAAGCGAAAGCACAATCACGCTGGAAAACAACACCTTTAACGGCTACAAGCGCGGCGTAAATATGCAACGTAAGAACACGGCGTTTGTGCTGAAAAACAATACGTTTGTAAGCGAAAACGCCGATGAAAACGGCTACGCGATTCAGATCACCGACGGCAAGTCTTTCGAAATCGTGGGCAATACCGTAAAAATCAACGCAGGCAACGCGCTTTGGTATCATAGCGCGGCAACGAACGCCGAAACCACCTATACCATCACGGACAACGATTTTTCCGCCCCCTATCTCGGCTCGATTGAAAAAGACCTTACAAGCTCGGACGGAAAGAGTATCAACGAGCGTACAACGTGGGCGCGCAACAAGTTTAACGATACCGACTTGAAGCACTTCCACAAAGGCGGCGTTGTAGGCGACAGCACGATTAAATTCTATGCCGCTTCCGCCACCCTTGAAACTTTGAAAGATTCTTCCAAAATCAGCCGCGAAAGTCTTTGCGCCGTTCCCGGCGAAGGCACTTGCGCAAAGCGCGTACTCGTTACGGTAACTCTCGGCAACGAAAAGGCTTCCGATATTGCTTACAGCGAACATGCCACGGGCTACACGGGCAAAGGCGTGCAGCTCGGCAACACCGCGCTCAATCACTACGCCGCAAGCGTTCCGAACGCGGGTGACTACACGTTCGTTTTCAACGGCGGCTCGATCACAAGCGCGGCTACGGGTTACACAAGTATCGACAACAACCCCGACGACGCCGTGTTAATGCTTCTTCCCGCCAACAGCAACGTGATTTTTAACGGCGTAACTTTCAACAACGTTCTGAATTTCATGGCGCAAAAATACACTTCGCCTTGGGCATACTTACATTCGATCACATTCAGAAACTGCACGTTCAACGGCATCATCATAGGCACTTGCCCCGCCGTGGAAGCGAATTTCGAAAATTGCGTATTCAAGAATTATACAAATACCGCAAGCTCGAATAATTCCAATCCTATCTGGTGGCGCGCCGATTCGGAAAATAACGGACAGGGAAGAAGTATGAACAAAGTTTCGTTCATCGGCAACAAGGTGTATTCTACCCGCCCCGTCAAATTCGAACGTATCGGCTTTGCCTGCAACGTTGAAGACAAAGAATATACCGCCGAACTTATCTTCAAAAACAACTACTTCGATATTCAGCCCTTAGACAGCGACATTGAAACCGGAAAAGCCAAGAATTTCGGTATCATTTTCGGTCAGTATAACGCGGAAAGCCA
>CALARO010000089.1 GCA_937888935.1 uncultured Clostridia bacterium | reverse complement strand
GGATTACAAGGTGACTGGAGTTCAGACGTGTGCTCTTCCGATCTCATTTGACTTTGAGCCCAAAAAAATAGTTTACAGAGCAACTATTTCCTTCCCCAAATTCTTCCCCAAACTATACCGAAATCGCAAAAATGGATGTATAATTATACCTTTATACAATATAAAATTAGCGTTTATGCAATGATTTTTGCATAAACGCTAAGCTGTGGTGGACAGAGGTGGATTCGAACCACCGAAGTCGAAGACGTCAGATTTACAGTCTGATCCATTTGGCCGCTCTGGAATCTGTCCGAAAAAATGCGCTGCGCTTCAAGCCGTGCTGCGGGTGGAGCCGGCGATTGGAATCGAACCCACAACCTGCTGATTACAAATCAGCTGCTCTGCCAATTGAGCTACGCCGGCATTTTGGTGCCTCAAGGTGGAATCGAACCGCCGACAGAGGGATTTTCAGTCCCTTGCTCTACCGACTGAGCTATCGAGGCATCTGGCGACCCAAACGAGGCTCGAACTCGTGACCTCCAGCGTGACAGGCTGGCGCTCTAACCAACTGAGCTATTGGGCCGTAGCGACAAAGCAGACTTCTTCGCACAACGCCTAACTATAATAAGATATTTTTCGTCATTTGTCAAGCGTTTTTAGCGTTTCTCGCAAAGATTATCAAAAATTTTTTTCAAAACGCCTTCAAAAGCAAAATTTTCAAAAATATCCCGCGGCTTACTCGCAACTCGCCCGCAATTTTTCCGCAATTTTTCCGCAATTCGCCTGCAATCTTACCCGCAATTTCCCTGCGTTTTTACCGAATTGCAAAGCAGCGCGCAGCCGTCATTTCACTTCGTACTCGCTCTCGCCGCTGCGAATCATCTGCACCAACCCTTCCACGCTGCGTTCCACAAGCGTTTCCATCGAATACGCCGTGTAGAAGCCCATGTGCTGCGTTAAAATTACGTTCGGAAACTGCCGCAGGTACGCCATGTCGCGGTTTTGCAGAATATCTTCCGTCTTGTTTTCGTGATAAATGCCGCGCTCGCCCTTGAAAACGTCCATGGCAAGCACGCCGATTTTCTTGTTTTCCACGCCCTCAATAATCGAAGGCACGTCGAAAATATCGCCCGAAGCGGTGTTCACAAGCACCACGCCTTCGCGCATTTTCGCAAGCGTTTCGCGATCCACCCGGTACTTTTCGGGGTTTTTCAGCTTCGCGGGGTAGATAATCACTTCGCTTTGCGCATAAAAATCATCGAGCGATCCGCCGTCGTCTTCGCCATGCACCTGCACGCTGCACCCGATCCCCTGCAAAATTTCCGTGAGCCGCTTCACCGCTTCGCCTTCGCCCACTACGCCGATCTTCTTCTGCGATAAAATTTCGCCTTTCAACGTGTTGATCGAATAATCGTTTACCTGCTGCAGCCAGATCGCGCGCTTGTACTTTCTCAGCGCCACAAGCGCAAGCATCAGCGTAAATTCCGCCACGGCGTCCGGCGGAAACGTAGAACGGCACACGCGGATATTATACCGCTTCGCCGCTTCTAAATCCACGGCGGTTTCTTCATCGCGCACGGAAAGAAATTTCACGCCGTAAGAAGCAAGCGTTTTCATGGTTTCTTCGCCGAGAGCATCGTTTCCATACAAAGAAACGCCGTCGCAGCACTCGCAAAGCGAAGCGTTTTTCGCAGAAAAAATCTCTCTGCTGCGCACGCTTTCAAAAATGTACTGCCGTTGCAAAGCGGAAAGCTTCGCCACTTCGTCTTCCCACAACCCGTAAAAAGCAAGCTTCATATCGTCACCTTCTTCATTTAATTATACATTTCCCCTATTATACCTATTATTTTACCCAATTTCGCGCAAAAACCCAAGCGTTTCGCGCCGCGCCGCCCCACTTTTTTTGATTTTAACGCAAAAATTTA
>CALARO010000088.1 GCA_937888935.1 uncultured Clostridia bacterium | reverse complement strand
AAATGTTTTCAATAGTTCCGGCGATACGATTTTAGGTACGTTTTTCAGCATTTTCTACATTCTCCTTTCGTGAAATTCGATCTTAAATCAATTGATTTTTACCCTGTTTCAGGCTGTATTTTTTGCCGCAGATCGTTACTTCGCACGGCTTTTGCGCCGCTATCGTAAGCTTTGTGATTTCGCCGTTTTTCGACGTTGCCGAAATCAATAGTCCGCCGCGCGAACGCAGGTTTTTAAACGAGATTTCGCGCTTTTTCCATTCTTCGGGTATCGCCGCGAACAGCTCGATTTTGCCCGTGTGATCCTGCATCAACATTTCGTGCAACGCGTCGCAAAAGCCGAACAACGCTTCCAGCGTGAACGGGCGATAGTGAAACTGCGTATACCCGTAATTTTTATAATCGCCGTTTAAATGAAACCCGTTTTCCCCCACGAAACCGTGGCAGAATTCACGCAGTCTTTCATGCGCCCCGTTGCCGTTCTTCGCCATTGCGTATATCTGCGCCGACATCGCATACGAAAAACCCACCCAAAGCCCCGTGCCAAGCTTTTCCAACTCGCTGATCGTCCGCTCGTAAATTTTCTTGTGTTCTTCCGTATCGTAATTGATAAGGTGCAACGGGTACAGGCACATTAAATGCGAAAAATGTCGGTGCGTTTCCGGCAGTTTCTGCGTGCGATCCAGCATCACCACGCCGTTTTCGTCGATGGCGATTTCGTCGAGCTTCGATAGAATATTCTCGTACTGTTCCGCGCTTTCGCCGAGCTTCTTCGCATACCCCGCGAGCGTTTTGTACAAGTACCGCATCAGCGCCAGATCGAAATTCGAATTCGGCGGTAAATACGCCTTTCTCGTATCGTCGAATATCTCCGGCGAAGACGAAAGCGGTAGATGCAGTTTGCCGTTTTTCTCTTCTAAAAGTCCCGCAATCGCTTCGCCGACGCCCTGCAAAAATGGGTACGCGCGCGTTTTTAAAAACGCTTCGTCGCCCGTGTATAAATAGTATTCGTCGAAACTTTGCGCAGCCCAGATCGTCATCGTGGGCGAAAGCGAATACTGCGCCCAGCCGCCCATCGCCTTGCCGTCAAGCGTACTGCACGAGGGCAACAATATTCCGCTTACGCCGAAAAATTCTTTCGCGAATTTCTCGTATGCGGGTTTTAATTTCCATAAATAATCGACGAACGCTTCGCCCGCTTCAAGCCGATTTGCCTTTAAGTACGACCGATACGATAATTCCGTGTTCGTATCGTGGTGATAATCGCCTTTCCACGGCGGCAAAGCGTCGTTATCCGCCGTCCATACCCCT
>CALARO010000087.1 GCA_937888935.1 uncultured Clostridia bacterium | reverse complement strand
TCGACGTAGGAATACCGCAGTATTTCAAGGAGTTTTTATGCAATATGACGAAAATTTGCAAGCAGATGCCCGCAAAATCTTTCAGATGCGTTCTGCGCGGTATCGCCTTAAGTATATCACACTTTTTTTGATTTTACAACAAAAAACCGCGCGTTTTCCGCAAAAATTGCCGTGAAAAAATTTTTTTATTTTTTTTCACAAAACCCCTTATTTTTTCTTGACATTCCCCCCGCCGATGCATATAATAAATAATGGTTAGCAAAGGCTAACTAAATTTTCGGGCGAAAGGTTAGCAAAAGCTAACTTAGTGCGACAAGAAAAACAGGAGAAGAAAAACATGATGCCTTTATTGATGGCGAACGCGGGCGAAGAAAATATCATTAAAAAGATCGGCGGGCTTCCCGAAATGAAGAAGCATTTATCCGATCTCGGCTTCGTGGTGGGCGGCACGGTGACGGTGGTGACGTCAATGGCGGGGAACGTGATCGTGAACGTGAAAGACACGCGCGTTGCGCTCGCCAAAGAAATGGCGCAGAAAATTTACGTATAATGTCGTTGCGTTTATGCGCAGCGTACATATATAAAACAAAAAAAGCAGAAGGAGAAAACACAATGCAGACGTTGAAAGAAAGCAAAATCGGCTCGACTCTTAAAGTAGTGAAGATCGAAGGCGAAGGCGCGATCAAACGGCGGATCATGGACATGGGCATCACGAAAGGCACGGTGGTTACCATAAGAAAGGTAGCGCCGCTCGGCGATCCCATTCAGATCACGCTTCGCGATTACGAACTGTCGCTGAGAAAAGCGGACGCGGAAAAAATTCTTGTGGAAGAAGCGTAAGCGCAAGCAAAAATTCTTTAAACCAAATCGAAAAAATCATTAAAAAATCTGAAACGGAGGCACAATATGGATATAAGAATTGCTCTCGCGGGCAACCCCAACTGCGGCAAAACCACGTTGTTCAACGCCCTTACCGGCTCGAACCAATTCGTGGGTAACTGGCCCGGGGTTACCGTGGAAAAGAAAGAAGGCAAGCTGAAAAAACACGAAGGCGTGACGGTTGTCGACCTTCCCGGTATTTATTCGCTTTCCCCCTACACGCTCGAAGAAGTGGTTGCGAGAAACTACCTTATCGACGAGAAGCCGGACGTGATTTTAAACATCGTAGACGGCTCGAACCTGGAAAGAAACCTGTATCTTACCACGCAGCTGATGGAAGCGGGTTTGCCCGTGGTGATCGCCATCAACATGATGGACGTTGTGAGAAAGGCGGGCGATAAGATCAATATCGACGAACTTTCCCGTCAGCTCGGCTGCAAAGTGGTGGAAATTTCCGCCCTGAAAAACGAAGGCATTATGGAAGCGGCGGAAGCGGCGATCGCGGCGGCGAAAGCGGGCAAAACCGTTCCGCACCACACCTATTCGGGCGTTGTGGAACACGCGATTGCGCACATCGAAGAAGCGGCCGTACATAACCTGCCCGAAAACGAGCAGCGTTGGTACGCGGTGAAACTCTTCGAACGCGACGAAAAGGCGCGCGCGAAGCTTAACCTGCCCCAGGAAACGCTCAATCATATCGAAACGGACATCGTTGCGGCGGAAAAAGAGCTTGACGACGACGCGGAAAGCATTATCACCAACGAACGCTACGTATTCGTGGGCGAAGTGATCAAAGCTTGCTACAAGAGAAAGAGCAAGGTGAAGATGACGACGTCCGACAAGATCGACCGCGTTTTAACGCACCGCATCTGGGCATTGCCTATCTTCGCGGTGATTATGTTCCTTGTATACTTTATTTCCGTAACCACGGTGGGCGGCTGGGCTACCGACTGGGTGAACGACGGCGTGTTCGGCGACGGCTTCCACCTTCTCGGCATCGGCGAAAAGAAATACGAAGCGGCCGTTAAAGATTACAGCGGCGCAGACGAAGTCCTTTCGGCTTACATAGACTTTGCGCAAGAAAACGGTTATGCACAGGAAAAGCTTGACGCTTTGACGGCGGCGATTGATACCGAAAGCGAAGAATTCGACGTAGACGCGGCAAAAGCGGCGGTTGAATCGTTTATCGCAGACGTGGAAGCAATTCCCGGTTCTGCAGAAATTACCTACACCGTAGTAGACGAAGAAACGCTTGTGGAAGACGAAGCGAAAGCTACGTATGAAGATCTGCAAGGCGTTACCGAAGTGCTTGTAGAATACGAATTTGCAGAACCCGATCCCGCAAATTACGGCGTATGGGTGATGGGTATTCCCGCACTCGTCAGCGAAGGGTTGGAAAAAGCGAATTGCGCGCCCTGGCTTGAAAGCCTTCTCGTAGACGGTATCATCGGCGGCGTAGGCGCGGTACTCGGCTTCGTACCTCAGATTTTCGTACTCTTCATCTTCCTTGCCTTCCTTGAAGGCTGCGGGTATATGGCGCGTATCGCGTTCGTACTCGACAGAATTTTCCGTAAATTCGGCTTATCCGGTAAATCGTTCATTCCTATGCTGATCGGCACGGGTTGCGGTATCCCCGGCATTATGGCTTCGCGAACGATTGAAAGCGAGCGCGACAGACGTATGACGATTATGACCACAACGTTTATCCCTTGCGGCGCGAAAGTACCGTTTATCGCGATGATCGCGGGCATTGTGTTCAGAGAAAATTCGTGGTGGGTAGCCCCTTCGGCGTACTTTCTCGGCATGGCGGCAATCGTTATTTCCGGTATCATTCTGAAAAAGACAAAAGCCTTTGCGGGCGATCCTGCGCCGTTCGTTATGGAACTTCCCGCATACCACCTTCCTTCCGTGAAAAACGTGCTGCGCAGCATGTGGGAAAGAGGCTGGTCGTTCATTAAGAAAGCGGGTACGATCATCTTGCTTTCCACCGTTGTGATCTGGTTCTTGAGCCGCCTTGGCTGGGCAGATGGCGCGTTCGGCTTCCTTGACGAAGAAGCGATCGAAGGCAGTATTCTTGCGAAAATCGGTAAAGCTTTGCAATGGATTTTCGTTCCCCTTGGATTTGGCAACTGGGAAGCGACTGTGGCTTCGGTTACCGGACTTGTGGCAAAGGAAAACATCGTGGCTACGATGGGTATTCTGTACGGCGACAGCGCAGGTATCGCTGCGGCGTTCACGAAGATCAGCGGCTATTCGTTCCTTATCTTCAACCTGCTTTGCGCACCTTGCTTCGCGGCTATCGGCGCGATCAAGCGTGAAATGAACAACCCGAAGTGGACTTGGGGTGCAATCGGATATCAATGCGGCTTTGCGTATGTGATTTCGTTCATCTTCTACAACGTGTTCTCAATGTTTGCAGGTAAGGCTGGCAACTTCTGGGGTGTGTTCTCGTTCATCATCGCCCTTGCGCTGATTGCGGGTATCGTGTACCTGCTGGTACGCCCCTACAAAGAAGCGGAACACCTTGAACAGAACGTGAAAGTTACGAAGTAATTCAAACTTTGTTTTCTATCCCCGAGCCGCGGCCCGGGGATAGCTTTCTTTAAAAAGGTACTGCTTCACTTGTTTAAAACTCAGAAAAAATACTTACAATATTAAAGAGGTGGTATTATGTGGCAATGGCTTCGCGATAATCTGGCAACGATCATTATTTCCGTGATTTTATTTGCTGCGCTTGCGGCAATTGCCGTAAAGCTGATCAAAGATAAAAAGCAGGGAAAATCTTCCTGCGGCGCGGGGTGCAAGAGTTGCGCGCTTTGCGGGAAATGTCACGGCGGCTGCGCTTCGCCCGAAGAACAACAACGTATGATGGAAGAAGCGAAACAACGCCTTGCGGCAAAAGAAGCCGCGCGCAAAGCGGCTAAGGAAGCCGCCGAAGCCGCCGCGAAAACGGCGGGCGGCACGAACGCGGCGGGCGCGGATAAATCCCCTGCCGATCCGCCGCAAGAAAAAAGCGCAGATACCGGCGCGGAAAAATAAAAATCAGATAAACTAAAGCCGACTTATGCTGGAAGCTAAGTCGGCTTTAATTGCATATATATTTAATTTCCGCAGATTAAAACTTTTCTTTCGTGAAAAGGCGGAAGAAGCTTGCGCAATCGTCAAGCCAATGCGCGTTGCGCTTCAACCGTTCATGCTCGCCGGTCATTTCCCCGTCGCATGTGCTTAATCCGTGATACCCCTGCGGATATACGTGCAATTCATACGGAATCTTCCGCTTCGCAAGCTGTAAGGCGTACATCAGCGAGTTTTCCGAAGGCACGCAATTATCTTCCGCCGTCGTCCAGATAAACGCGGGCGGCGTTTGTTCCGATACGGCTTCGTCTAAATTCAGCCGTTTCAGAAGCTCCGCTTTCGCTTCTTCCGTGTACCCTTGCAGCAGGTTTGCGTGCGAGCCTTTATACGCCGTTTTTTCCGAAATTACGGGGTAGGAAAGCCCCACCGCCGTCGGCTTGCAATCCAGCTTTCTGCCCGTGATCTCTTCGATATTCTGCCATTCCACGGCAAGATCCGCCGTGAGATGCCCGCCCGCCGAAAAGCCTACGGCAAACACTTCTTCCGCGTTTACGTGCAGCTCTTTCGCGTGCTTTTTCACGTAGTCCGCCGCCGCCGCAAGCTCGGTGAGCTGCTCGGGATAGGCATACTCGCCGTCCCCCGCCGTAAGATACGTTAAAATAAACGTCTGAAAGCCGCGCGATAAAAACGCCGTCGCCACGGGTTCGCCTTCGCGCTTGCTCACCATCCAGTACGCGCCGCCCGGCACTACGATCACGGCGGGTCTTGTCCACTTTTCACTCGCAACGGGATCGTCGTAAAGATTGTCGTTTAAAATCGCCGTGAGCTTGCCGCCCTCCGTGCCGTACTCTTTTTTTAAGTCCACTTCAAAAGTTTTCATTATGTATGCCTCTCTTTTATTTTTCCGCCGAAGTTTTTCTTCGTTTTTTTCGTTTTTCAAATCTTTTCAAATCAGGTTTTCGCGGGCGCGAACGCGATCGTAGTGCCTTGATCTTCGGGGCGGAAAGTATTCAGAATACGAATGGGGATGCCCGCTTCGCCCGCCACCGCCGCCGCTTTTTCGTGCAGCACGCTCGCCCCTTGCAGCGCGGCAAATTCACGATACGTGAGAAACGGCAACGCCGCCGCCCCGCGATTTTTCTTCGGATCGCCCGCGTATACGCCGCTTACGTCCGTCCAGTTTTCGTACAGATCGGCGCGCACGCCCCGCGCGATCACCGCGCCCGTGATGTCGCCGCCGCCCCGCGGAAACGTATGTATTTTTCCGTCTGCCCCGCGCCCGTAAAAGCCGGGAATCACCGCCCGCCCTACGCCGCTAAGCCGCGCCTGTACCTTATCGAACGTGGTTTTATCGAGCGTGCCGTCTTCGGAAAACGAAATCAGCTCTTCCGCGCCGATATACGGCGCGCCGATAAGGCGCGAAAAGATTTTCGCCGCAAGTACTTCCCCGCGCGAAGCCGCAAACGCTTCGCTTGCGCCGAGATAGATTTTCTCTTCCGTTTCTTCGATTTCCGCTTTCAGGTCGCTTAAAAACCGCTCGTCCGCCCCCGTATCGCGCGCGATTTCTAAAAATCTGCCGCGCACTTTCGCATAAATTTTCCTGTACTCTTTCGCCCGCCGCGCCTTTGCCGCCGCTGCCGCCGAATACAATAAATCGGTGATTTTAATATCGCCCGCAAACCGTTTGCCGGGCGCGGACACCACGATATACCGCCTTGCCGCGTTCGCTTCCGCTATTTGCATAACGCGTTTCGCCGCGCCGCCGTCCGCCGTAGAAGTGCCGCCGAATTTGCATACGATCGTTTCCATGCCCGCCACCGCCTTGATTTGTCGCTATAATCAGTATATGCGGCAAATCGCGGCGCAAGATACAAAAAACTACATATTCAGCATCATCGCGGCAACCACCGCAAGCGCAAGGCAGATGAGTTTGATCCACAATTTTTCAACGAATACTTTTTTCAGAAAATTCACGAATTTCATTTCACGATCCCCCTTGATTTTTTATCGGCGAGCGGAAGCTCCTGCCAGTAGTAATCGCGCAGCGCGGAAAGCAGCATATCGTAATCGGCATACCGCTGCACGTTGCCCTGCTTGATAATCGAAATAATGCCCGTTTCTTCCGATACCACCAGCGAAACCACGTTCGCCACTTCGGTGATGCCGATGCCCGCGCGATGCCGCGTGCCGAAGTCTTTGGGGTAGTTCGTCTTTTGCGTGAGCGGCAGAAAGCACCCCGCCGCCTGAATTTTATGTCCCTTTAAAATCATCGCGCCGTCGTGCAAGGGCGCTTTCGGGAAAAACACGCCTTCGATCAACTGCGTGGAAATATCCGCGTCCATGCGCACGCCGCTTTGCAGCACCTGCTTGGGCAGGTTGCCCTTCGAAAGCACGATCAGCGCGCCCACGTTGTTTTTAGACATATTTTGCAGCGCGCGGATAATATCGGCGATACATTGTTCCGCCGTGTCCGTGCCGGGCGCGCTGTCTTTCGCGAAAATCATTTCGCTGAGTTTGGTTTTTTTATCGCCGTGCGAATCCCAAAGGCTCTTCTTGATTTCCACGTTGTACATAATCAGCATAAACGCGGACAAAATCAGCAGGAAATACAAGTAAAACCTTGCGTCTAAAAAGTCCACGGCATACGAAAGCACGCCCACAACCACGATCATCACCCAATAAGCAACCATCATGCGCGTGGCATCGTTTTCTTTGAGCATGCGCGAAACGAACGTGAACAAAAGGAACAACATCGCGATTTCCGCAACGTATATCCCCCTGAAACCCGTAAAAAATTCGCCCGCGCTCTTCGCCCATGCCGCAAAGCCCGTAGCTTCTTCCGCCAAAAGCATATTTGACATCTTTTCTTCCCCCGTTTGCGCGTTACCGCAATTTAAACGTTTTTACTCGCCGAGCAGCAGTTTGGCTTTCGCTTCTTTAAACGCCGCGTTCGCCGTGAGCGCGCCGCTTCTGATTCTGCCGAGCGTGGAAAACAGATATACATAGCACTCGTACACCTTATCTCTGCCCGTTTCGCTCGCCTGCCGCCGATTTTTTTTCACGGCGTACTCGTTCATGCCGAGATTCGCCGCGATTTCTTTCTCGCTGCCCGCCGCCGTGCTTACTTCGTACAGCGTGCGGAAGTACGAACAAAGCGACGATAAAAGCGCGTTTTCGTCGAACCCTTTCGTAAACAATTCCGAAGCGATTTTTTCGAACTTATCGCCGTTGCCCGCCGCCAGCGCGCCCGATAATTCGTAGATCTTATACGCGCTGTCCGGGTACACGATTTCGTCCACTACACCGTCGGAAACCGGCTCGCCCTTCGCCTGACAATACAAAATAAGCTTTTCCGTTTCCTTCGCCACGCGGCTCATATCGTACACGCAGTATTCGGCGATTTTGCCGCAGGTAGCCGCGTCCGCCGCCACCCCCGCGCGCTTCAACGTGAGAAATATCCACTTCACCACCGTCTGCTCGTCGCTCTTCGCGCAGTCCACCACGGTAAGCCCCTTTTTCGTGGAAAGCTTCGCCGCGCCGCTCTTTAATTTCGCCGCGTTCACGATCGCGAGAATCACCCCCGGTGTGGGATTTTCTAAAACCGGCTTTAAAACCGCGTCGTATTCCTTGTCCGTGGGATACCATTCCGTAACGCGCACCAGCCGCCGCTCGCTCAAAAACGGATACGAAGCGCACGCCGCCGAAAACGCGTTTTTGTTATTTTTGATCGCCGCGCCGTCGAACGTGGCGTAATCGAGCGTTTTATCCGCCACGAAGCGGCTTAAAAGCAAATTCACGCCGCCGTCGCGGAAGTACACCTCTTCGCCCTCGAACAGATACGCGCTCTGCGCCCCGTTTTCGTCGGTAAATTTTCTGAAATCGACGTATTTCATAGCAGTATTATAGCACATATCGCGCCGAAACGCAAACGTCCGCGCCGCGCTTTCGCGATTTTTTACAGGAAAAAACTCGCTAAAAATACCAGAAGCCCCGCGCACGCCCCCAAAACGCGCGCTTTGTAGCGCAAATTCACCCGATCGCTGCCGCATACGCACGCGCCGTAGTAGGCGAAACTCGCAAGCGGCGAAAACGAAATGCCGATCGCAAACGGCGAAAAATCTATGATATAGAATAAAAGGCTCAATGCCGTGAGAAAAAACGACGGTAAAAATAAGATCGCACCCGCAAGTGCGGGCAATATCGCGGCGAGCGCGGCAAACGCAAGCAAAAACGGAAACGCCGCCGATACGATCGGCACTACAATCACGTTTAAAAGCAGCGAAACCCCCGACACGTACCCGAAACAACGGCACATCACGGGCAGCGTTGCCGCCGTTGCCCCGAGCGATACCGAAAGCAAAGAAATCAACGCTTTCAGCGGCTTTTGCAATTTGAATAACCTGCCGTTCTTTGCGCCGTTTGCGCCGTTTATGCCGTTTGCGCCGCGTTCGGGCAGCCACGCCGAAAACAACCGCGAAAACGTGGGCGAAAGGCACA
>CALARO010000086.1 GCA_937888935.1 uncultured Clostridia bacterium | reverse complement strand
AAAATAAGCGACGAGCGATTTGCAAAGATGACGGCAACGTATGAAGCGGAACAGAACGGATTACAGCAAACCGCTCAAAGGCTGAAAGATGAAATATCTGCCGTTCGGGAAGAGGGCGAAAGCGTGGATCGGTTTATGAAGTTGGTAAACAAGTATTCCGACATCACGGAACTGAACGCCGAAATCATAAGAACGTTTGTGGAGAAAATAATCGTTTATGAAGCCGAAAAAATTGACGGTGTAAAAACGCAGAGAGTGAAGATAGTCTATAACTGCGTTGGAACGGTAAGTGTTCCGAATGCCGACAATGAGCCTGTAAAAACAGACAAAACCAAAATTATAGAAGTGGCGTGACAATGAAAGCCGCGCCACTATCTAAAAAGAAAGAAAAATCCCTATGCCTATTGATTGTGCGTTCAAAAATTGCTGTAAACTTACAAGCATAACGATACCGGATAGCGTAACTTCTATCGGCTGGGGTGCGTTCGAAGATTGTAGCAGTCTTACAAGCGTAACGATACCGAATAGTGTAACTTCTATCGGTTGGAATGCGTTCAGTGGTTGTAGCGGTCTTACAAAAATAAATTTTGAAGGTACTATATCGCAGTGGAAGGAAATAGGGAAAGATTATTCGTGGGCAAATGGTGCTTCTTCGTGGTGTGAAATTTGTTGTACCGACGGGACTATCAATATAAAAGAATCTTAAAACATTAAAAATGTTGGCTATATGCCGCTTTTCGTATAGTCGGCGAAAAAATTTACAAAAGCAAAGGAAAAATTAAAATGGTAAAAAATTCAGTAGTTGTTTCAACGGAAAATATGTTAAACGAAAGTCAAGTTGTCGATTGTATTTCGCGCAATCTTCAAGAAAATGGGTGGACGGTGAAAACGTCACGATACCGCGGTGCGGATATTATAGCGACAAAAGACGGTGTGGAATGGGTGATTGAAGCCAAAGGGTGCGGAAATTCACGGCACGTTCAAACCGAGCGAAATAACTTTTTTATTTATGCATTAGGGCAAATTTTAACGAGATTGGATAGCGATGATAAAAATTACAGCGTTGCTTTTCCCGATTTGCCTGAATTTGTAAATTTGTGGAATAATTTTTCGAAATTAGCGAAGTCGAAATTCGGAAAAAACGGTTTAACAATTCTTTTGGTGTCTTCGGACGGTTCGGTTAGAGAATTGCATTAACGGATAAAAAAATTTAAAGGAAAGGCTATATCGGCGGGGGGGGGGGGGGGGGGGTTTTTTTTGGGGGAGAAGGGGGAGGGGTTTAATTTGTGAGAAAGGGGCGGTTCGGTTTTGCGACTGCCCCTTTGTTTGAATTGAAAGTATTAGAAAACAAGTTGCGCCCTTTGATTGAAACTTTCGTCTTTAAATTTTTATACGTATATGTAACTGCCCCTCATCACCTTGCTTCGCAAGGAGCTTCCCCCTGGGGGGAAGCCCTGATAGGGGGAAGCCTGGGGGGGAAGCCCTGATAGGGGGAAGCCTTGATAAGGGGAAAGCAAGAAAGGGCGGCGGGTTGACTAAATACTCGATTTTACCCGATTTTAATTCATTTTCCTGCAAAATGCCCTCAAAATAGTTGACAAATCCTTTTTTTTCTGCTAAAATCTTCTCTGTGAGTGTGCG
>CALARO010000085.1 GCA_937888935.1 uncultured Clostridia bacterium | reverse complement strand
GTCGAATGGTTTGCCTATTGGAAAGATTTCTGCAAAAATTGGCTTCTTTCGCTCGGCATGAACGAAAACCACCTGCACCTTCGCGATCATTCGCCCGAAGAGCTTTGCTTCTATTCCAAAGCCACCACCGATTTCGAATACGATTTCGCGTTCGGCCGCGGCGAGCTGTGGGGCATTGCGGACAGAACGGATTACGACTTGTCGCAGCACGCCAAAGAGAGCGGCAAACCGCTCGATTACACCGATCCCGCCACGGGCGAAAGATACGTGCCGTACGTTATCGAGCCGTCGCTCGGCGCAGATCGCGTTGTGCTTGCGTTTTTAACCGACGCCTACGACGAAGAAATCGTGGATAAACAGAAGAACGACGTGCGCACGGTACTGCACCTGCATCCCTATCTTGCGCCGTATAAGTGCGCCGTGCTGCCGCTGCAAAAAGGTTTGGCGGATAAGGCGGACGAAATTTACGCCAAGATGCGCAAGAAATTTTCCGCTACCTACGATCTCACCGGCTCGATCGGCAAACGCTATCGCCGTCAGGACGAAATCGGCACGCCGTATTGCGTAACGGTAGATTTCCAGACGGTGGAAGACGGCACGGTAACCGTGCGCGACCGCGACACGATGGAACAGATCCGCGTATCGGTGGAAGAAGCGATCGCCTATATCGAAGAAAAGCTTGAATTTTAAGCGATTTTAAGTGACCGGTTTAATATAAAGTACAAAACAAAAAGCGGCGTTAATCCGCGCTATGCCCCTGTGGAATTTCCGAATTTCCGGAAACTTCGCAGGGGCGTTTTTCCAGCTCGAAAATCGCGGCAAATTTCGAAAATCGCGGGGAAATCTCAAAAATTTTATCCGAAAGCCGCGAAAACCACCCGATCAGCGTGCCGTTGATCACCGCCATAATCAGCGTGCCGAAGCCGATCCCTTCAAAGCCTTTGAAAAAGCATAAAGACATAACCACGCTCGCCGTAAGCAGCGATAAATCCACGCAGGTTTTCATGAGCGAAAGCTTTATGTTGTACCGCGCCGAAACGGCTTTCACGAAGAAGTCGTACACCTGCGGGTACAGATAGCTTTTAAAGAACAACGCCACCGAAAACGACGTTAAAAGTACGCCCGCAATAAACATAAAAATACGCAGCGGAAAAGCCATACTTCCGGGCGCGGTGACGGCGGGATTAAAGCAGGGGATAAGTCGCCACAAATCGAGCGCCGCGCCGTAGATTAAACAGGTAACGAACGAAGACAGGTATACCCATTTGAATTTTTTCAAAACGAAGCAAAGCACGATAAAAAGCCCCGCCTGAATCACGTATTCGGCTTGCCCGAAGCTTAAAACGCCGGTTTTCAGGCTTAAAAGGTAGGCGGGCGCAACGATCATGGAAATGCCGAAGTCCGCCGCCGATAAAATCGCCACGGCAAGCGAAAGCAAAGCGATCGCGATAAAGTAGGTAATTTCGCTTGAAAGTCTGATCTTTTTCATTTGTGAACTGTTCCGAAAAATTATACTTGATAAACATAATCGGGTTTTCTTGCGGCGGCTTTGTTTGCGGGGGCGGCGGCGTAGCCGATCGCAATGCTTCCCACGCCGCGCAAGTTGCCTTTCACGCCCCATTCGGCAAGCAATTTTTTGCCCGCGTCGCTTTCGAAAATTTCGCGTTCGCGATGCACCCACACCGTGCCAAGCCCCAGCGAAGCCGCGGCAAGCATCATATTTTCAAGCACACAGCTCGCGTCTTCCACGCCCGTAGTCGCGTTTTCGTCGGCAAGCACTAAAATCACCGTCGGCGCGCCGTAATACGGGTCGCAATCTCTGCTCATCACCGCCGCATTCAGCTCGGCGATTTTTTTGCGGTATTCCGCCGACTTCACCGCGATAATCACGGGCGATTGCCGCCCGCCGCCCGTAGGAGCGTACGTTCCCGCTTCCAAAACGGCGTCGAGCAGATTTTGCGGAACGGCGTCGGGCTTGTAAGCGCGCACGCTTCTGCGGTTTCTGATGTTTTCCAACACTAAGTTTTCCATAAAAAAGCCTCCTTAAAAAAATCGCCGCACGCCCGAAAGAATAGGGGCGTATGGCGAAAAATGAGAATCACTCAGAAAAATCCATACAAATTTTGTAATACGATTTGCAGATTTTGTAATTGTAAGTTTATTATAGCACGCGCGCGCCGCGTTGTCAACGATTTGAAAGAAAAAAATTGCCCGCGCCGAAAAAAATTCAGTCTTTTTTCCTGTCCGAACGGCTCATCCAGATCACAAGCTCGTCCGCCACGTTCGCGCCGAGCTTCTTTTGCAGCGAAAACGATTTGAAATTATCCGTGATAATGTGCGCGTAGGGGGTGCGTCCTTCGGCGATAATCTCGTTGATCTGGTAGCTTTCCAATTCTTCCGCGTACCCGTGCCGCCGATACTCGGGGAAAATCAGCAAAAGCCCCATGCTTCCCTCGGGGTGCTGACCGATATACCCCACAAAATTTTCCCGCGTTTCGCCGTTTTCGCCCGCCTTATTATCTTCAAAACCCGCCGTTTCAACCGCATACGCCGCGTTGATTTTCTTCGCCAAAACCAATTTTTTCAGCGAATCGGGCGATTCCAGCGCGTACGTATTTATAATCGTCGGCAACTGCTTTTCGCCCGCCTTTTCAAAGCGCAGCGCGCCTTTTAAAGGCAGCGGCACGGGCGGGGTGTACGTCACCTGATAGCACTTCGTAATTCGGTCAAAACCGAAAAAATCGCGGCAGAAATCCGCCTGTTTCTCGCCGTGACAAACCAGCGCGCTTTCCTTGATTTTGCCGTATTCTTCGGGGCAGAGCAGAATAATTTTCCGCGCCGCGGCTTCGTCTTTCGCGGCAAGCACAAACGTTCCGTTTTCGTAAAATCCGTCGTCGTCCTGAAAGAAAATCCCGTCGTCCTGCGCGTAGATAAACCGGCACTTTCTCGTG
>CALARO010000084.1 GCA_937888935.1 uncultured Clostridia bacterium | reverse complement strand
CACGTCAAAAAGAATCTGTCTCGAACACGTCCCTCTCGTAGAATATGTATACATTTGTCTGTCACCTCGTTTTTTATTGTTTGTTTTTCAAAATTCGTCCCGCGTAATATTCGTCCCGGCAAATCCGTCGCGCGTAGTGTATGCCTGCGTAATATCGCCGTGCGCAAAAGCAGAGCAAAAGCCGCGCAAAGGGGAGATAAGCCGTTAATCCACCAACGTATCGTAAATCGCGGAATACAATTCCGAAGCCTTCAATTCCCAGCTTTTATAAATATTCTGCGCCGTTTTCTTATCCGGCACTACGAATTTGAGTTCCAGCATCGGCTGCACGGGCGCAAGAATTTTCAGAAACACCGTGTAAGTGCCGTCTTTGTTCAGGTAATAATCCGCTTTACATTCCTGGCGGTTTCTCAGTTTCCCGCTGTTGTTTTTCACGAACGCGGAAATTTCTTCGCGTATGCTTTTGGGGATATTGATATAAAAATTATTCAGGCTTTCCCGCCCGTCCGCAGTAATCGAGTACAGCAGCTCTTCGTCCGAAGAAGTGCGGCAGATAAACCCGTCATCGAGAAGTTTCGGTATCAATTCCATGCAGTCCATATAATTCAGCCAGCCGTTTCCCGTCGTACACATTTCCACAATCGTGCGTTCGGAAAGCGCGCTTTCCATCTTATCGAAAACGAAAAGCAGAATAAGTTTATTCACCGACGTTTCGCCCTGAATCTGCATACCTGCCCGAAACCTCCTTTGTAAAATTTACGAATATTCACCAAGTAGCAAACGCAAAATCGCCCATGCCCGATTTTTAAGCGGGCAGGGCGCATTTTTGCATGCTTAAAGCCGCCTTACTGCGCTGCGATCCGATTGCAGATCCGCTTGCCGCAGCTTGCTTAGCGCAAATTCAAAGCGAATTTTACGCCGCGAACGCGGAAAGCTTCTTCAAAAAGTCGTCGCAATCGTCGGAATATACTTCCACGGTGAGCGGCTGAGAAAGATCCAGCGAGAAAATTCCGAGAATAGACTTCGCGTCCACCACGTATTTTCCGCTCTTCAAAAGCACTTCGTAGGGGCAATCCTGCGTAAGAGCCACGAATTCTTTCACTTTTTGCGCCATTTCCAAAGAAATTTTCAGAGATTTCATACGATGAAATTCCTCCCTTTATTTTCGTTGCTTTTATTATACAATTTTTTTCGCGCGAATGCAAGACTTTTTCGAAAAAAAACTTTCCGTAAATCCGTTTTTGTGCTATAACGATATTTCTTGCGGCAAAAAACTGTTCATTTTTTCACCCCGCCGCGCCCGAAAATCATTTTACAATTCCTTGCGCGCGGGTGTATAATAATATCGTAACGCATTATAATACGGCGTAACGCATGATATAAAACGAAACGGGCGGTAAAAATCTATGGATACCACGGAAAAAACAATCGAAAAAAAATACGTATATCGCGGCAAAATCATCAATGTCCGGTGCGACGGCGCGCTTTTGCCGAACGGCGAGCCGTGCAAACGCGAAATCGTAGAGCATCACGGCGGCGCGGCGATTCTGTGCGTAGCGGGCGGTAAAATCGCGTTCGTAAAGCAATATCGCTACGCTTACGGCAAAGAAGTGCTTGAAATTCCCGCGGGAAAACTCGAAGAGGGAGAAGATCCGTTAAACGCGGCGAAGCGCGAGCTGAAAGAAGAAACGGGCGTTTCGG
>CALARO010000083.1 GCA_937888935.1 uncultured Clostridia bacterium | reverse complement strand
CGGAAAGCATTGCATTGAAAAGAGCGCGGAAAAACCGGCACGCGGCGAGAAAATGCGAAAAAATACGAAAATTTGTTCGCTTTTATTGTCGCGCGCAAGAAAAAAATCGTGATTTTTGCCTTGAAATCCTTGATTAAACGCGAAAAAAATGTTATAATATACAAGGTTATACAGTTTCGGAGGTGCAGTCTTGAAAGAGGAAAACGGCAACGCGGAAAAAAACACGGAAGAAAAAACCGCAGGCAAAAAGAAAAACAACGAAAACGCGCTGGTTACGAAAGAAAGTATCGGCGCTGTGGGCGCATTGTTTTCCGCGCTCGCGTTTTTAATTCTCGTCACGCGTTCGCTGATTTTCGGCGAAGTGGGCATGGCGGTAAATTCGTTCTTACTCGGGCTTCTCGGGTACGGGGCGTATTTTTTCGTGCCTTTGATTTTTCTGCTTTCCGCAGCGGCGTTCATCGGCAAAAACTTCTTTAAAAATAAGCCGGCGGCGGTGTTTGCCATCGTTTCGCTCTATCTCGTTCTTCTCATCGTACACGGCGCGGTCACGGCTTCGTGGCAGCGCGAAAATTATTTTTCCGCGTGCTTCACCGCAGCGGAAGGCGGCGTAAAAACGTGCGCCCCCGCAGGGTGGATCGGCGGGCTTATCGTCGGCGCGCTTTTTGCATCGGCGGGAAAAGTCGGCACGTTCGTGATGCTTTCGCTTGCGCTCGTCTGCTTTTTCGCGCTCACGGCGAAAGCGGTTTCGGGGCGTTCCCTGATCGGCGCTGCAATCTCGAAAATCAAGTCGAATAAATCGGGCAAACACGCGGCGCAGAACGCGCAGAATTTGCAAAATCCGCAAGCGCAGCCGCAAAACGGGCAAAATTACGGAAACGCGCCCGCAATGCCTTACGGCGCGCCGTACGAAGCGGCGGCAGGCAACGCCGCGCCGAATTTTCGAGCGGCTTCGCCCGAAACTTACGACCGCGGACAAACTTATCCGCAATCTTTCGCGCCGAACAGCTCGGATTTAAGCGGATATTCGCGGAACAACGCCTACGAAACGCCGGATACGGCGGGCGGCGCGGATTATCGCGGCGCAAACTATCCCGTATACGAAAAGCGCAACGAGTACGGCTTCCCCACAGACAATTTCCGTCAGCGCCCGGGAGTAACCTTATCGAAGAATATTTCCGATCGCTCGCAGAATTTCGGCGGCGCATACCGCGAAACTTCTTACGGCGGCGCGGCGGGGCAGAATACAATGGGGCAGAACGCGACGGGGCAGGCGGGA
>CALARO010000082.1 GCA_937888935.1 uncultured Clostridia bacterium | reverse complement strand
CCTCATCCGTCGCCGTTCGGCGACACCTTCCCCCGTGGGGGAAGGCTTGAAATATGGAAACAAGCTGCGCCCCTCATCAGTCAACTTCGTTGACAGCTTCCCCCCAGGGGGAAGCCTATATCAATGGAAACAAGGTAAGCCCCTTTCGTTTGAATTTTGGGGTAGCAGAAAACAAGGTGCGCCCTTTTCGTTTGAATTGTTGCTATTAGAAAACAAGCTGCGCCCCTCATCCGTCGCCGTTCGGCGACACCTTCCCCCCAAGGGGAAGGCTTGAAAGGTGGAAACCTTTTATTGTTTTTGTTTCGATTTTACTTTGACTACGATACAATAGGCGGCGATGATGGCGACGACTGCGCCGACAAGTACGGCGTACATTGCCCCGATACTCACGTTATGCCCGAAAAAGCTTAAAATACAGTCCACGCTCTTTTTGCAATTTTCCACGTACTGCGCGGGGAAGGTTTTCCCCATTTCCCTGAACGCGCCGCCCATGCAATGATTGCGCAGCAGCGACGTGCCGTACGTTCCCGGCAAAAACAAGATCGCTTTTTGCAGCCATGCGGGAAACTGCGAAATCGGCATGTACGCGCCGCAGATAAATCCGTACGCCGAGCTGACGATTGTGCCGACTGCCGAAATCTGTCCCTGCGACGTTAAGAAATACCCCACGAGCGACGAAAGCGCTGTGCCGAACGACGTTAAAATGATCGTGTCCAGAATGATTAAAAGCACGTCCGCCGCCGAGAGATACCACCCTTTGCACGCGATAAAAATCAGCCCTGCGCCGAGCGCGGTGAACGAGATGATCAACGTGGATACGAGCGTTGCCGTGTAGTACGACATGGCGAGCATGCCGCTCTTTACCCCCGTCATTTTAAAATCTTTGTCCGCGCCGTTTACTTTGTCCTGCACCATGAGCATGTTCGCGCAGAACGCCACCGTGATGCACGATACCGCGAGCAGCGACGATAACAATTCGCCGCCCACGCAGCCTTTCACGAGCTTCATATCCACCGTTGTTCCCGCTTGTTTTACGCTTGCAAGAAACGAATCTTCGTACACTTTCCAAAGGAACGTGCCGTATAAAACGAGCAGGATCAACGGCGTGATCAGCGACGTGAAAAACATGGCTTTGTCTTTGAAAAACAGTTTTACGTTGCGCTTCACCATTGCCGAAAAAGTTTGATTTTTTACGCTTTTCATTTTATTTTCGCTCATTTTCTGCCTCCGTTTTTCGCCGCGGCGGGATCTTCGTTTTCCTTTAACGTTTTACCCGTTACGGCAAGGAACACGTCGTCCATGTTGCCTTTCAGCACTTCGAAATCCCGGAAAAGTTCGGGGTGCGCCGCGATCATTTTTGCCGCTTCCGCCGTGTCTTTTACCGCGATTTTCAAACCGTCCGGGATTTCGCGGATTTTATCGGCGTTTTTATCGCCGAACGCCGCTTCGAATGCCGCGCGTTTCGCGCCGTAAACTACGATAAAATCGCCCGTGTACGCGTTTTTCAGCTGCCGGGGCGTGCCTTCCGCCGCCACTTTGCCGTGATCGAGAATGACCACGTAGTCCGCTTTCGCCGCTTCTTCCATGTAGTGCGTGGTGAGAAACACCGTCATTTTCTCTTCGCGCTGCAACTTTTCCACCACCGACCAGACCGTTTTCCGCGTTTGCGGATCGAGACCCGTGGTAGGCTCGTCGAGAATGAGAATTTTCGGGCGATTGACGAGCGCGCGGGCGATGTCGATCTTGCGCTTCTGCCCGCCCGAAAGCTTCGCGAGCGGACGATCTATAAACTCGCCGAAATCGAGCAGCGCGTTCAGCTCTTCGATACGATTTTTGCACGCTTCGCCCACGACGCCGTACAGCGCGGCGCGGTAGGTGAGATTATCGCGCGCGGACAACGCTTTATCAAGCACGCTCGCCTGAAACACCACGCCGATTTCGCTTTTTACCGTATCGTCTTCGTCGATATCGCGCCCCGCAACGGTCACCTTACCGCCGTCCTTTTTCAACAGACCGCAGATCACCGAGATCGACGTGCTTTTGCCCGCCCCGTTTTCGCCTAAAAACGCGAACAGTTCGCCTTCTTTCGCTTCGAACGATACGCCGTCTACCGCGCGCACGTCTTTAAACGTTTTTACCAGATTTTCCACGCGGATCGCCGCGCGCTTTTCTGCCCTTTCTTCCGTCACTTTTTACGTTCTCCTTCTTCGTTTTGTTCTTGCGGTTGATTTGCGTTCGTTTTGTTTGGCGTTTCGCCCGGCGTTGCGCTTGGCGTTGCGCTTGGCGCGGGCGGGATCTGATAGTATGCTTTCAGCGCCAAAAATACGTCGCTCATCAGCGTATCGCACATTTCATCGCTCGGCACAAGGTGCGAGCCGCTTGCCGACATTACCCCTGCGCCGTAGACGAAAATCGTCATGCACGCGTGCAGGCGTTTGAGCCGCTCGCCCTGCAAATCGCCCGCTTTCTGCGCTTCGCGCATCACGCTGCCGATGGTGGGGTCGATCGCCGCGAACGAGCGACCCGTAAACTCTTCGGATACGCACAACGCTTTGAACAGCCACGGCTGCTCTTTGGCGAAACGGATAAACGCCCGACCCGTGCCTTTATACGGCTTTTCTTCGCGCATGCCGCCGTAAATGTACTCTTCGTACACTTTCAGCGCGCGGGAAATGACCGCCTGCTTTACTTCGTCCATGTTCTCGAACAGGCGGAAAATCGGCATTGTGGAACAGCCCGCCCGCGCCGCGATTCTGCGCGCGTTCCAATGCAACCAGCCGTTCTCTTTCAACTCGACGAACGCGCTGTCTATGATTTTTTCGCGCGTGATTTCGTTGCGCTTCGCGCGCGGCTTTTTGTTTTTTTCCATTGCTTTCGCCTTTTTGTGGTTTTTATTTTTACGACGGCGTGAAATGCGTTTAAAAAATAACGTCCGTTATTTTTATGACAGTATTATAACACGCGCGAGCGGGGAATGTCAAGCGAAATGATAAAAAAAATTGCAATAAAAACGTAAAAAAATCGCGCGAAATTTTTCGCGCCGAAGCCGGACGATCAGCCGAATGGAAACAAGCTTGTTTTCATTCGGCTAGCCGGATTACAAATTTAACTTTTTAAGGCTTTTACCGCCACGTTTTGCGGCGAAAGACTTATTATAACTTTTTAAGGCTTTTGCCGCCCCACGTTTTGCGGCGAAAGACTTATTATAACTTTTTAAGGCTTTTGCCGCCCACGTTTTGCGGCGAAAGACTTACAGATCTTTAAGCACTTCTCCGCCTAATAAGTGAATGTGCAAATGGTGTACCGTCTGACCCGCGTTTTCACCCTGATTGATCACTACGCGGTAGCCGTCCTCAAAGCCGAGCTTATCTTTCAGCTGCGCAATCTTCAAAAAACACTCTTTCAGCGTTTCCGCGCGCGCTTCGTCCATGTCCGCAAGGTGCGCGAAATGCTCTTTCGGTATGCACAGATAGTGCAGTTTCGCCCGCGGCTCAACGTCGCGGATGATAATCATTTTTTCGTCTTCGTACAGCCGCGGCGAAGGGATTTCGCCCGCAATGATTTTGCAGAATACACAGTTTTTATCCATTTTTTTGTTCTCCTTAAATATTTATTCCCGCTTTTATTCCCGCACGGTTTCGCCGCGCAAGCCGTCTTTGTATAACGCCGTGGCGCGCACTTGTACGGGCGTTTTATCGCGCAAGTTTTCCACGTAAAACTTCGCGTAAGTTTCCGCATGCCCCGCGTATAACGTTTTTTTGCCGTTCTCTTCGTCGGTTTCCGTAGTTTCGGGAATGACGGTGTAAATCTTGCCGATGCAACCGCGCAAATACGCCGCTTTTTGCTGCGCCGCCGCCGACAGCATGCGCGAAAGCCGCTCTTTTTTCACCGCCGCCGGCAGCTCTTTGTACTTCTTCGCCGCCACCGTGCCTTCGCGCGGGGAATACGGGAACGCATGCACCTGCAAAAATCCCGCTTCTTTTACGATACTCAGCGACTCTTCGAAGTCCGCTTCCGTTTCCGTGGGGAAGCCGACGATAATATCGGTAGTGATCGCGGCGTTTTCAAACGTTTCGTAGATCATGCGGCACTTTTCAAGGTACTGCGCGCGCGTGTATTTGCGGTTCATCGCCTTTAAAACCGCATCTGAGCCGCTTTGCAGGGATAAGTGAAACTGCGGCGCGAAATTGTTTAATTCTTTGCACGCCTGCAGGAAGCGCGGGGTGATCATGCTCTCTTCGATCGAGCCGAAGCGGATACGCGTTTTCGCGCCCCGCACGGCGTGCAGAAGATCGGAAATATCTTTGTCGCCGTCACGATAATCGGATACGTCGATGCCCGTTACCACCGTTTCGTATGCCGCCGATTCGAGAATTTCCGCCGCCGCGCTTTCGATTTTGCGCGATCGGCTGCGGCCGCGAAGATAGGGGATAATGCAGTACGAGCAGAAACGATTGCAGCCGTCCTGAATCTTTACGAAATTGCGCGTTTTCATCGACTCGGGGCGCGGCGATTCGTCGTATTCCTGCGTTTTTTGCTCGGCTTTGCCGCTTGGGTTCGGCTGAAAATCCACGCCCGCGTTTTCGGGCGAAAAACCGCCCGCAACGATCTCTAAAATGCGCTGCTTCTGCTTCGCGCCGAACACGCAGAATACGCCCGGTTTATCGGAAAACGCTTTCGGATCGTGTTCGGAAGCGCAGCCGCACACGATCACGCGCGCGTTCGCGTTGTCTTTCAGGGCGCGCCCCACCGCCTGGCGGCTCTTCCGCTCGGCTTCCGCCGTGACCGCGCACGTGTTGATAATGTACAAATCGGCATAGCAATGCTCGTTTTTCACCGTGTAGCCGAGCGTTTTCAAGCCCGCGATCAGCGAGCCGCTCTCTACGTCGTTTACCTTGCAGCCGAGAGTTAAAACCGCCGCCGTTTTCTGATCGTTCGCGCCCGTCATTGCCATTCTCCCGTTTCGCAGGCGATTACGGACGTGAGCGCGACCGCCGCCGTTTCCGCGCGCAAAATCCGCTTGCCGAGACTGACGAATTTGCAGCCGTTTGCGCGCGCTTCTTCCGCTTCGCGCGCAGAAAAACCGCCTTCGCTGCCCACGATCGCCGCCACGCCGCTTTGTATTTCTTTGGTTTTTAATAACTCGCCAAGGGGGGCGTCGCTTTTTTCGGCGAACTCGCACGCGAACAGGCGCACGCCATAGGCTTTTGCGTCTTGCAGCATCTCTTCGAACGACGAAAACGCCGCGATTTCGGGGCAGGAAGCGCGCATGCATTGTTTCGCGGCTTCGCGCGCCACTTTTTTCAGGCGTTCGGTTTTGTTTTCGGAAAGGTACGCGGACGAATACCCGGAAGAAAACACGCCGATTTTGCTTACGCCGAGTTCTACGGCTTTCTGCACCGCAAATTCGTTTTTGTCCGCGTTTTTCAGAAAACCGAAGTACAGGGCGATCTGCGTTTTCGGCTCTTTATCGCCCGCGCGCGCCGAAAGCACGTGAAAAGTCATTTCTTTTTTGCCGACCGCCGTTACGATTGCCGTGTATTCGTTGCCGTCGCCCGATAAAAGCACCGCTTCGTCGCCTACGGCAAGCCGCAGCACCGTTTTGGCGTGTTCGAATTCTTCGCCCGACAAAACGCACTCGCCGCCGACTTCGATATTTTCGGCAAAAAAACGCTTCAACCCGCTCATGCCCACATCCTTTCGCCGTTTTCGGCTTCGTTAAAACGTAAAACAAGCGCGTACCAATCGCCCTTTTGCCGCTGCTTTACCACGCGCAAACCCGCGGCGGAAAACGCTTTTTTCACCATTTCAAGGCGGCTTTCGATAATGCCGCTTAAAATCAGCACGCCGCCGCGCTTTAAGTTTTTGGGTATGGACGGCGCGAGCCGCACTAAAATTTCGCCCGTGATATTCGCAAGCACGACGTCGCCCTGCACCGAAGTATCTTCGAGCAAATCGGCGTGCGCCACCACGCATTTATCCGCCACGCCGTTTAACGCGGCGTTGTGATTCGCGCTTTTCACGGCGATTTCGTCTACGTCGGTAAGGTACGCTTTCGCCGCGCCGAGCTTCACCGCCGAGATGCCTAAAATGCCGCTGCCGCAGCCGAC
>CALARO010000081.1 GCA_937888935.1 uncultured Clostridia bacterium | reverse complement strand
GTGTCCGAAAAGCTTCCCCGTGTGCGTATGCGGCAAGAAGCAGGAAATAAAAATCGTCACGAAAAAGCCGATCACGGCAAGCGAAGAAGAAATCGCCGCAAATTCGCGAAGCAAATGCGCGAAACTGCGCGTGGCTGAAAGAATTATTTAAAAAAATTATTTAAAAACGGTTTCAACGAAAGATTAAAATTTGAAAGAAGGGTAACTCAGGCAAGAAGACGAAAAACGGTAGAAGAGGGAACGGCAATGACTACGTTATGGGAAACACAAACGCTCGATAGCTTACAGGCGGAAGAAGCTCGCAGACACAACGAGCAGATCCGCCAAAAATACTTGCAGTTGCAAAACGCCGAGGAAGCGCAGCTTTCTCACGTATTCGAAAACGCCGAGCAGCAAACGATAGGCGAAGAATTTACCGCGCCCGCTGCCCCCGTTTCCGCAACGCCCGCAGTCCCCGTCGCGCCCGTGCAGACGGCGCAGACGAAAACCGTTCCGCTCACCGAGCAGCAGAAAGATCTTTTCACGGCGGATACCTTCCGCAGAGTGGTTTCCGGCGCGGCGGAAGCGCAAACGCAAGCGCCCGCGCAAACGATTGCAAAAGCGCCCGTATATCGCCCTGTATTCACGCCCGCACCCGTAAAGGCGCAGGAAGTAGTGAAACAGGCGGAAAAATCGCTTGAAAGCTATTCGCTTACGAACGCGGCAAAAGCGGTGATTGCGGCTGTGGCGGCGTTCGTGGTGCTGCTGATCGCGCTGATCGGTATAAACACCCGTATTTTAAACGCGAAGGGCGCGGAACTTTCGGCGCTGGAAGCGAAGAGAGCCGAGCTTGCGGAGCAGAGCAGAGAACTTGCCGAGCGTATCGAAAACGCTACGAGCGAAGAAGCGATCGCCGAGTGGGCGCAAGCCAAAGGCTGGACGAAATAACCGGCGGCTGCGAAAAACGGCAGCGAAAAAGCGAAAACTAAATAAGGAGAAACGGTTATCAAAAACTTGAAAAACGATTATTCGGTATCCGTTTTACGAAAGAGGTTATTTGCCGTGTGCGCGGCGATAACCTTTCTTTTTTGCATTTTATGCGCAAGATTTTTCTATGTGCAGGTAGCGTGGAGCGGCGAGCTTGCGGGGCGCGCGATTGATCAATGGACGCGCGAAATCCCCGTGATCGCCGAGCGCGGCGAAATCACCGACAGAAACGGCGAGCTTCTTGCGGGCAACGCCACGAAATACACCGTTTTCGCTCGTTCGAACGCCGTGAAAAACGCCGAAAATACGGCGAGAGAACTTTCCGAAACGCTCGGCGTGCCTTATGAAACGATATTGAAAAAACTGACGGGCAAAAAGGCTTCGGAAGTCACCGTCGCGAAAAAAACGGAAAAAGAAGCGGTGCAGAAGCTTTCCGAACTTTCGCTGAACGGCGTGTATTTTTCGCGCGATAACGAGAGAACGTACCCGAAAAGCGATTTTTTATCGCAGGTGATCGGCTTCACTTCTTCGGATAATACGGGCGCGGCGGGCATAGAAAAATACTACGATTCGTTTCTTCGCGGCAAAGACGGCGAAATTTTATACGAAACCGACCTTGTCGGCTTGCGGTTAAACGGCGCGGCGGGAGCGTATAAGCCCGCCGAAAACGGTTATAATTTGCGGCTCACCATAGATAGCGGCATACAGACGATCGCGGAAACCGCCCTGAAACGCGCGGCGCAGCAGTACAATCCGAAAAGCGCGGAATGTATCGTACTCGATCCCGATACGTTCGAAATTCTCGCCATGGCATGCACGCCGTCTTACGATCTGAATAACATCCCGCGCGACGATATTCCGCTTTTGAATACGCTTTCCCGCAATCGTATCGTATGCGATATTTACGAACCCGGCTCTACGTTTAAAGTGATCACTTCGGCGGCGGATCTCGAAGAATGGAAAAAAGGCAATAAAGCCGCGTTTTCGCCCACGCACGTATTTTCAAGCTCGCGCACGCGAACGGTAGACGGCACTACGGTGAAATGCTGGAGTAACCACGCGAACGGCAAACACTCTTGCCAGACGCTCGCCGACGCGCTGAATAACAGTTGCAACCCGTGCTTTACGGATATGGCGCTTGCGCTCGGCAAAGATACGTTCTACGATTATCTCGCGGCGTTCGGCTTCGGTAAAACCACGGGGCTTGACTTCGGCGGCGAAGCTTCGGGCATGCTGCTTGCGGAAACGGCCGTCAGAAACTGCGATCTCGCGCGTATCGGCTTCGGGCAGACGGTGGCGGTATCGGGAATACAGCTTGCCTGCGCCGTGGCGTCGTGCGTAAACGGCGGGTATTACTACGAGCCGCGGCTTGTGAAAGAGATTTATGCGAGCGACGGCTACGTGCTGCAAAAAAACGCGCCGAAGCTGAAAAACCGCACGGTGAGCGAAGAAACGAGCCGACTGCTTGCGGGTATGCTCGAAGGCGTGGTGGAAAAGGGCAGCGGCAAAAAAACGTATATCGAAGGCTACCGCGTGGGCGGCAAAACGGGTACGGCGCAAAAGTACGAAGACGGGCATATCGCGGCGGGAAAATACGTTTCGTCGTTCGTCGGCTTCTTCCCCGCGAACAAGCCGAAATATCTCGCGCTCGTGGTGATCGACGAGCCGCAGGGCGCGTACTACGGCAGCGTTGTGGCTGCGCCTTGCGCGAAAGAAATTTTTTCTTCGATTATCGAAACGAAAAACGTTCCGCCCGAAAACATACCGGATGCGTAGCGGGAATAGAATAGTAGTGCGCGGGAAACAAACGCGAAAACGCTTCGGGAGGAAACCGGAATGAAAATGTCGGAATTGATAGAATGCGTAAACGGCACGCTCGTGTATGCGGCAAAGCGCAAAAGCGCGGAAAAAAAGGTTGCGGAAACCGAAATTAAAGGACTTTCCGACGACAGCCGGCATATCGCAAGCGGTGAAGCGTTTTTCGCGCTCGGCGGCGGCGAAAAGGACGGCAGAGATTTTGCTTTCGAAGCGGCGGAAAAGGGCGCGGCGGCAATCGTTGCCGAAACGCCGGTGGATCTTTCCGGCTCGGATTTTGTGCCGCCGCAGATTATCGTAAAAAATTCGAGAAAGGCGATTGCGCTCGCCGCCTGCGCGTTTTACGGAAACCCGGCGAAAAAAATGCGCGTGATCGGCGTTACCGGCACGAACGGCAAAACCACGATCACCTATCTTCTGGCTTCGATTTTCGAAGCGGCGGGCGAAAAAACCGGCATTAACGGCACTACGGGGATTTTTTTCGGCGGCACGAAAT
>CALARO010000080.1 GCA_937888935.1 uncultured Clostridia bacterium | reverse complement strand
TCTGCTGCGCCATATTCGGCAGCGCGTAGGCGAAAGATTCTTTAAATCCCCGCGCTTTCAGCGAGAATTTTTCGCCCGCCGTTCCCATCTCTTTGTAGCACGCGCGCAGCTTGAAAATATAGCAGATATCCACCGCTACCCCCGCGAAAACGGAAGAAATCGCAAGTCCGCGCACCCCCATTCCCAGCTTCACCAGAAGGATATTTCCGCCGATATTAAGCACGGTTGCAGCCACCGACATACACAGCTGAAACCCGCTGATGCCGAACGCGTTCAATATGCTTAAAAACGAAGTGTTGAATGCGATAAAGCAAAGCCCCGCCACGTACACCGAATAATAGGCATACGCTTCTTCCCGCAAAGCTTCGTCCACGTTCAGCAAGTTAAAAATCTGCTCGTGAAACCCAAGGCACACCGCCACCATCACCGCCGTAAACGCAATCTGAATCGCAAAAGAAACAGCCACCGCGCGGCGGATTTTCCCGTACTCTTTCGATCCGAAAAGCTTCGCGATATAAATGGAAAACCCCGTTCCGTACCCCCAGTACACCGAAGATAAAAACGTGGTGAGCGGCGAAGTGACGCCCGTAGCCGCAAGTCCCGTTTCGCCGATCAGCTTGCCCGCAATCGAAGTATCAATTATGCCGTACATCTGCGAAAGCAACCCCGAAAGCACCATGGGAAAGCCGAATAAGAAAAACGTTTTGTAAATGTTTCCGCGCGTTAAATCTTTCATAAAGTCCTCTTTATTTTGTGCATTTTCCCCGCAGTTTTCCTATCGTCGGCACTAAAAACGCCGCTAAAGTGGCAGCCGCGGAAAGCGCAAGCAGCAGCAAAAATACGCCGTTCCACCCCGCCGCGTCGGCAATCGCGCCCAGTCCGTACGCGCTGATCGTGCTGCCCACGTAAGACGAGCCGTTTAAAATTCCCGCCATTTTTCCCGAATCGTATTTATCCCGAAGCAGCATCGGCGCAACGCTCGTCAGCGCGCTGTTCACCGAATGAGTGAAAAGCGAAACGCACCCGAAAAGAGCCACCGTCGCCGCGCCCGCAAATGCGCCCGTGCTTCCGCCCCGCAAAATCGCCGTAATGCCCGCAAGCGACAGCGTAGCCGCCAGGTAGATCACCCCGCCGAGCGTAAGATAATTTTCGATTTTTTTGTGCAGGAAAAGCGCGAGCGCGCTTCCGCCCATGCCCACCAAAGGCAGCACCAGAGTCAATGTTAAAGAAAGCGAATCGCCGTACCCGAACGAAGTTTTCAAAATCTCGGGTACCCACGTGTTCAAGCCGTCCTTGATCAGGTTTACGATCGCCACCAGCACCCCCGGCACGATAAACACCATGAAAAGCGACCACCCGTCTATGCGCGATTTTTCCACCCGCGCCGACTGTTTTTCCGCTTGATTTTCGGCTTGCTTTTCCGTTTGCTTTTCGGCTTGCGCCGCCTGCGCCCGCTCGCCTTGCGCCTGTTCAACACGCGCCGTCTGTTTACTCTGCGCCAAATCCGCCGACTGTTCCGCGCCGTTTTCGGTTTGCGCCTCCTGCGCCTCGCGTTCCGCCATTCTGTCGCGAAGCAGCGGCTTCGTTAAAAAATCGTAGCATAAAATCCAGCACACCGAAAACGCGCCCGCAAACAACGCGGCGAATAAAAACGCCGCCCGATACGAAGCGAATTTCAAAAACAACGCGCTCGTGCCGTAAGAAATGCACGTGCCTACCGCCACAGACATGCTCATTAAAAGCACGCCTCGCTTTAAATAATCCCCGTCGAGATGCGCCGCAAGAATGGCTACGAGCGAAGACCACAACACCGAAAGCGCAACGCCGTTTACGAGCCACAGCCATTTGTACGCGGAAAACGCGGGTGAAAAGAACAGCGCCGCATTCACCGCCGCCGATACGAAAAGCGCCGCCGCAATGCAGAATTTTTTATTGTATCGCCGGCACAAAAGACCGTTCACCACCTGCCCCACGCCGTAAGCGAAAAAATAAAACGTGCCGGCAAGCCCCGCCGTCGCTTTGTCCACACCGTAGCTCTCGCGGATCGCCACAATGTTCGAATTGTAGCTGTACCGCGATACGTAGCTCACCGTGTAGGCGAAAAAACACATAAAATCAGCCCCGCCTGCAACTTTCCGTTTCGTTTTTGCCCGTTTTTTTCCATTTTTCCCTCGCCGCGCCCGCAGTTTTCCGCGCCAATCCCGTATAATTCCGCACCGTCAGGCTCAATCCCGCGCACAATGTTGCACACAATCCCGCGCAACTTCGCGCAACTTTGCGTTTTTTCTTTTGCCTTGCCGCTATCGGCTTGACATCTTTATACTTTCATAGTATAATTATAACCAGCAACGGGAAAAAGTCAACTTTTCTCAAAGTACGTTTGAAATTATGCCGATTTCTCAAAAATTCTCAAAATAGGGGCGATAAAATGTATCAGAATGAAAGACTTGAAAGCATCACGGAACTTGTGCGGCAGTACGGCTACGTCACGGTGAAGTATCTCGCGTCTAATCTGCACTATTCCACCGCCACAATCAACCGCGATCTCAACGTTCTGGAAGGGCGCGGAATTTTAAAGCGCAGTTACGGGGGCGTAGAAATCGCGGACGAAGGCGCGTATGTGCCGCTTCCGTTCCGCTATCATTTAAGCCGCACGGAAAAACTGAAAATTGATAAAAAAGCGGCGGAACTGATCGAAGACGGCGACGTGGTTTTCATCGACGCCGGCACTACCACGGAACATATCGCGCAGTTTCTCGCCGAGAAAAAAGATCTCACGGTGATCACGAATAATATCGCTTTGGCGGCAAGGGTATCGGAAATGAAGATCCGCACCGTCGTTCTCGGCGGCATGATAGCCGAACCGCCCGCCATGATATGGAGCAGCGAAACGGCGGAAGACGTGCTGAAATACCGCGCGGACAAACTGTTTTTCTCGTCCACGTCGGCAACGAAACGGGGCGAAGTCTATTTTCGGGAAAACGAAACGAAGCCGTTGATGCGGAATATGATCAGGCAATCGAAAAAGACGTATTTTTTAATCGACGGCGATAAGCTTACCGACAACACGCAGAGCGGAATTTATTATTTTTGTGATTTTTCGGCGTTCACGGGGGTGATTTCGGATTATGAATTTTCGCCGGAAATAAAGCGCGCCTTCCCGCACACGGAATTCATCGAAGTATAAAAGCGGCTGCCCGCCCGAAGCTGTTGCCCGCCCCCGAAATTGATTAGATTTTTCGGGCGTTCGCCGTTGCCGGCGAACGCCCGAAAAAAATGCAATTTATATAGTTATCGTTGTATATCCGAACGCCGGAATTATTTTCCTGCGAAATTTTTCCCCGCGAAATTTTTCCCCGCGGAATTATTTTTCCGCCGGCAGATCGGCAAGATCTTTCCAGACCTCTTTGGCGAGACGGAAAACCGCCCAGGCTTTGGGCCAGCCCACATACATACCCGCATGAGTAATGATCGCGGCGATTTCCTTTTGAGAAACGCCGTGATTTTTTGCGTTTTGCAAGTGGTACGTCAAAGACGAATCGGTGATACCCGAAGCCATCAAAGCCACCACGGTAACGATACATTTTGTTTTAAGGTCAACATCGCGGGAATTCCACACTTCGCCGAAAAGCACGTCATCGTTGAGATGAGCGAACAAAGGCGCGAACTCGCCGAGTTGTTCTTTCCCCGCCGTCTGCACAATTTTTTCTTCCATACCGATCAAACTCCGATAATTTTTATCTGACCTACCGCTCTTACATATATTAAAAAATATACATTTACTTATTCACAAATATTTTCCGCAAATTATTCTTGATTCTCGTGACCGCTATGCCGCAACCGCGTTTTCATTGCGGAAAAAAATTTTTTAATAAAATCCAACAAAAACTCATCGCGCAGAAGCAACAGTACGGCAAAATATATAATCACCCCCGCCGCAATCAGAAGCAACAGCGCATAAACATTTATCGGCAAAAACGTCTTCAAGAGATAAATAGCCGCAAACATGATTATTCCCGCAATTGCATATTTGGTTGCCGGCAAAAAAACGTTTTTTGCGTTGAGCAATTTCTTTTTGAAAATATAAATAAACTGAATACAAATACTGATAAACTCTGCTAACACCGAAGAAATCGCAGCCCCAACGGAATAAAATTCAGGGATCAGTATGAAATTCAAACATAAATTGACGACTGCGGCGGCAACAACCGATACAAGATATACATTTTGCTTGTTGATCGGAATAAGAAACGATACTCCTACAATATTTGCCATTCCCACAATAACGATAATAGGCGCGAATATTTTCATAAGTTCTGCGGATTTTTCAAATCCTTCGCCAAGATACACGGGAATAAAAACATCTGCAACCGCAATAAACCC
>CALARO010000079.1 GCA_937888935.1 uncultured Clostridia bacterium | reverse complement strand
CCGGCGAAAATGCGGCGTACGAAGCGGTGGGCGAAGCAGCGGAAGAAGCGGCGGCGGGTATGGCTGAAAACGGCGAGAAAAAAGCGGAATAAAAACGAACGAGGTGTAAGGCGTTGAAATTTATAGAAGTATTACGAAGTTTTTTACGCAAGATAGACGCGGAAGACGCGGTGGATTATGTGTGCGGCACAGAGGCGTTGCCGCTGCCGTTTTCGCCCACGGAAGAGCGCGAAATGCTGGATAAACTGGAACGCGGCGAGCAGGCGGAAGCGGATAAAATCAAGGGCGAGCTGATTAAACATAATCTGCGCCTGGTGATTTATATCGCGCGGAAATTCGATAACACGGGCGTGGACGGCGACGATCTCGTTTCGATCGGCACGATCGGATTGATCAAGGCGATCAATTCGTTTCGCTCGGATAAAAATATCAAGCTTGCCACTTACGCTTCGCGGTGCATCGAAAACGAGATTTTAATGTATCTCAGGCGCACGGCGCGGCTGAAAAGCGAAGTTTCTTTCGACGAGCCGCTCAATACCGATTTTGAAGGCAACGAGCTTTTATTATCGGACGTGCTTGGCACGAGCGCGGAAAGCGTGTACGGCGGCGTGGAAGACCGCGCGGAAAAAGAGCTTTTAAAAGACGCGCTGACGAAGCTTTCGGAACGGGAACGCAAGATTATGTTTTTGCGGTTCGGGCTTTCGGGGGGCGAAGAAATGACGCAGAAAGACGTGGCGGATATGCTCGGGATTTCGCAAAGTTACATATCGCGGCTGGAAAAGAAAATTATCGGCAGGCTGAAAAAGGAAATTTCGAAAATGGTGTGACGGCGGCGGTGAAAATCGCAGCTAATTCAGCGGCGAAATTGACGGCGAAAAGCATGGCATGGCGCGCCCGAAAGCGGATTTCGGGCGCGTTTTTGTAAATTGTTGCCAAAATGTTTGCAAATTTTAAAGACGTGTGATATAATACAGGCAAGAATATTCTTTAACGGGCGTAAACTCGTGAAAAAGGAAAAGGTATGAAGAAAAAATTGCTTGTAAAAATTTTCGGGGCGATTGCGGCGATTTCGCTTGCTTTCGGCGTTGCGGGGTGCGAAAATAATTCCGCTGCGGGCGGTACTATCTTATCGCCGTCTATAAAAAATCCTTCAGGTACACAAAATCCAAGTGATGAGCATCAGCCAGAAAACCCGGAAAATCCGGAATATCCGGAAAATCCGGAATATCCGGAAAATCCGGAAAACCCGGAAAATCCCGAAAATCCCGAACAGCCTGAAAATCAAGAAAACCCAGATGAGCCTTTCGATGAAGACGATAACATAACAAACTTTCGCTATAGTATTGAAAATAATCAAGTAACAATTTTGCAATGGCTGAATTCTACTGCAACAAAAGCAATTATTCCCGATACAATCGAAGGTAAACCGATAGTTATTATCGGCAGTGCGGCGTTCTATGGTTGCAGCGGACTTAAAAGTATAACCATACCGGATAGCGTGACTTCTATTGGCGGTTCGGCGTTTTATGGTTGCGAAAGTCTTACAAAGGTTTACTTCAAAGGCTCGGCGGAAGAGTGGGATAAGATTTCAATCTCTTCGGACAATGAAGAATTGAACAATGCGGCGAGATATTATTATAGCGAGTCTGAGCCGGGGGTGAATAAAAGTCAAACGGATTATGTCGGCAAGTTCTGGCACTACGATCAAGACGGTTTTGTGAAAGAGTGGATTTTTCAGGGCAAATAAGACGAAAAGGCGGGTGTTTATTTTATAAGCGTTTTGCCTTTTTTCGTATAAAAGCGCATAGAAACAAGAATAATACTCATACTTTCGTGTATGTCGCGAAAAAGGTGCGCTATAAGGTGCGCTATGGGGCGGAAGTTTGGGCGTTCGCGCGGGCGTTGCCGCAAATAATCGGCTATCAATCATTTACTGCAAAGAATACGCTACATATCTTAAAGGAGGCGGATTTATGCAGAAAGTAGAGATATGCGGCGTGGACACATCGGGACTTCCGAAGCTGAGCGCGCAGGAAAACGAAAAGCTGATGCGGGAATTGAAAGCCGGCGACGAGAGCGCGAGAGAGAAATTTATCGTGGGGAATATGCGGCTGGTGCTGTCTTTAACGAAGAGATTTCGGGCGAAGAACGCGCAGGCGGACGATTTATTTCAGGCGGGGTGCGTAGGGCTGATTAAGGCGATAGATAATTTTGATCTTTCGGTGGGGGTGAAGTTTTCTACGTATGCCGTGCCGATGACGTTAGCGTAAGGAAAAATTCAAATCCGCAGGCGACGGAAATTACTTATGAATACGAAAGAAAGTCTTTTGGCAAGCGGGTTTGAGGGCAATTCCGAGGGCGGCGTTTTACTGCCCGTAACGCGGCGGAATGCGCTTTTAAAGGCGGCTTTTTTGCTTGGAAACAGGGGCGAAAAAAGCGAAATTATTGCGGCGATACGGGGGGCGGCGGAAATTCTCCCCACCGTAAAATGGGGCGCGGAAGCGATAAAAGATTGTGTAACAAATTATTATTTTGAAAACAATCGATATCCGCGCGTTTCCGATCTCGGTTTGTTAAACGGTTTGCCCCCTGCGGAAGCGATTAAATACGTGTTCGGCGTATCGGCGCAAAGATGGCTGGACGGGTATCGGTGCTTTGTTGTAGGGTTTGGAAACGGCGTTGCAAAAGGAACGGGAGTGGCGAAAAAGTCGGCAAAAAACATTGCGCGCGTAACGAGGATGCAGGCGTTGCGGGCAGCGGAAAGCGTTCTGGACGGCGAAGAAAAAGAGCGGGTGCGCGAGATGATTGCGGAATACCCGATTACCGAGTGGAACGAAAGAAACGTAGCGGACGTTTTGCTTGCGTTTTACGAAAAATACGGGCGCGTGCCTGCGGAAAGGGAAATGAAGAATTCGTGCGAATTGCCGTATTACGGAATTTTTCGGTATCGGTTTCAAACGAGCTATCACACGTTTTTAAAAGAGCGGTTGCCGGGGCTGTATAAAATTTTATGCCGTGATTTAAGGGCGCGTAATATTGAGTCGGGTGCGGGCGAGGCGGTTTACAGGCAGAAAAAAATCGCGGCGGACAAGCATAAAATCGGGCGCACGGATTCGGAACGCGATACGAAGCATAAAGCGAAAAACGATGCGAAACGCGGGAAATTCAAGAAAGGAAATATCAAGTCGATTAAAATTATCCGCGTGGATTTCGGCGGCAGCTTTTTCTATCCTACGTGTTCGAACGTTCAGGACTATTATTTCTGGGAAGAAGAGAAAAAGTATAAGGATACGTTTATTCTGGATCATTTTTTGAATAAGAGCGCTCAAAAATCTATCGGCGATAGCTCGCCCGATAACGTTCTTACAAATGCGCCTGATAATAAGACGGATAATGAGCTGGAAAGCGCGCGGAAAATTTCGTGGTACGGTAAACCTTCCAGCGCGAAGATAGCCGCTTGGGATAATACCTGGGAAATCGCGAAAAAAACGGCGCGTCTTATAGAACGGGAAAGCGCGCTGAAAAGCGCACGGGAAAACGCGCGGGAAAACGCGCCGTCGGGCGATTCGATTCACGCTTCGACAGACGGGCGGACGGGGAAATTTTAGAGGCAACGCCCGGTAAGGTTTCGCTGAAAAATCGACGAAAAGGCGGACAACGTTTTTTTGTTTGTTTTAGTACGGATTTAATTGTAACGTGCTTACGGCGTGTAAATATTTTTTCTGAATACGAAGTTTGCGGCGGTAAATCGTGGTGTAATCTACGTTGAAATACCGCTTCATATCAATCATTCGCATACCGTTCATCATCGCTAAAAGCGTTTCGTATTCGTAATCGGGTAGTTTCATTGTTTTTATGATTTTATCGTAGCGTTCGTTAGCTTCATCGGCGTGTTGCTTTGTGTAAGGATCGATTGTAAGTTCGTTGTGGCGCAAATTCTGATCTTCGTAACTGCCG
>CALARO010000078.1 GCA_937888935.1 uncultured Clostridia bacterium | reverse complement strand
GATTTCCGCCGACCAATCGAACATTGCGCCCATGTTTTTCAGCTGTTTTTCCATGGTGGCGATATTCTGCTCGGTGGAATCTTTGGGGTGTACGCCCGTTTTGATGGCGTAGTTTTCGGCGGGAAGACCGAACGCATCGAAGCCCATCGGCTGAAACACTTCATAGCCCTGCATTTTTTTAAAGCGCGCGTACGAATCGGTAGGACCGTAGTTGTACCAATGCCCCACGTGCAGTTTTGCGCCCGAGGGATAGGAAAACATTTCAAGAACGTACCATTTTTTATCGACGTTTTTCTTATTGAAAACGTACTCTTTTTCTTTTTCCCAGCGTGCCTGCCATTTGCTTTCGATCGCTTTAACGTCCATAATTTTGCCTCCGTAATTCAAGGGGAAATAAACTTTCACGCTATATTATAGCAGAAAAATAAAGATAAGTCAAATAATTCGCGGCGTTTGGCATACAATAATAACGTGGAAAAAATACGAGTATCGAAAGACGGAACGCCCGACGAATGTATAGCTTACGTAAGCGAAAAAGTGAGCGGCAGATATGCCGCTTTGCCTTGCGTGGCGGGAATTTGCGGCAAGGGCGGAAGGACTTCGCTGGAATTTTCCACGGAAAAGCTCTACGAGCCTTACGTGCGCGGCGAAACGGCTTCGGCGGTGGCGGAAGTGCTTGCGGTGTGGTATAAATACCGTTTTTTCAAAAATCTGCTGCCTTTGCCCGCGCTGGAAAAAGAAGAACGGGAACTTCTTCTCACCGCGCTTGTCGCCGCCGATTTTCAGGCGGATAAAGAGTACGTGAAAACAAGGCTTTCGGGACTTGACGAGTATCTTTTAGACGGCGTTTTTCTCTTCCGCATGCAGGATCTGAAAAAGAGTTGGGAACGCATCGCTTCTTACGTGCCGGCGGCGTTTTCGCACGGCGCGCTGTGTTCGTTTCTCGAATTTCTCGCTTCCGAAGGGCAAAGCCGCGTGTTTTTGCAGGGCGAAGAAGCTTACGACGAGGAATACCGCCCCTTGAAAAAAAGCGCGCTGACGGGGGAATACTCCGCGCCGAAAGAGATTTTGCTCTCTTCTGCGAAACTTGTGTATTGCTTCGGCGAGCAATCGGAAAAAACGCGGGAATTTCTGAAAAAATATTTCCCCGAAAAAACGTTTTTCTGTTCGTGAAAAATTTTTTTTTGCGCGAAATTTTTACAAAGTTGCGTTTTGCCCCCGAAAAACCGTTGACAAATCCGCGCGAAAGGGTTAAAATAGCAATGTCGGATGAAAAGCGGGCGGAAGTTTGCTTTTTCGTGCGGCGGCGCGATGACAAGTAACTTTTCGTCGGAGGATACGCAGAGAGGCTGCCCGAGGCTGTAAGGCGGCTTATCCCGGAAAACGCGAAACCGCTTCGCGGCGGAAAACAAAATAACGGTACGGAAAGCGGTCGGGCGGCGCGTTCGGAAACGCGCGGAAATAATGTCCGGCAATTAAGGTGGAACCGCGCGAAAGAAAAATTTGCGTCCTTAAACTATGCGTTTTAGCTTGCGGAAAGCGGGCGAAGCGGCGTTGTTTAAGGCGTTTTTTTATTGCAATAATATCTACGGACGGAAGGAACGGAGGAAACTTATATGAATATCACTTTGAAAAACGGCGACGTATTGAAGCTGGAAGAGAACGCTACCTGCATGCAGGCGGCGCAGGCGATTTCGGAAGGATTGGCGAGAAACGCGGTGTGCGCCCGCGTGAACGGGGAACTCAAAGATCTTTCGCATGCCCTGAAAGAGGGCGACGCGCTGGAAATCGTGACGCTGAAAGATCGCGACGGGCTGCACGTATACCGCCACACCTGCGCGCACGTGCTTGCGCAGGCATTGAAGACAATTTACCCCACCTGCAAGCTTTCGATAGGGCCTGTGATCGACAACGGTTTTTATTACGACGTGGATTTCACCACGCCGATCACGATGAACGATTTTCAGCAGATCGAAGTGGAAATGCAGCGCATTATCAAGAGCAATTTCCCGATTGAGAGATTTACTTTGCCGCGCGAAGAAGCGATTAAGTATATGCAGGGCTTCAAGGAAAACTACAAGGTGGAATTGATTGAAGATCTGCCCGAAGGCGAAGAAATTTCTTTCTACAAGCAGGGCAATTTCGTGGATCTTTGCAAAGGTCCGCACCTGCCTTCCACGGGAAAAATCAAGGCGTTTAAGCTGGTGAGCATTGCGGGCGCGTACTGGCGCGGGGACGAGCATAATAAGATGCTCACGCGTATTTACGGCACGGCGTTTGCGAAAAAGGACGAGATGGAAGCCTATTTCACGATGCTCGAAGAAGCGAAAAAGCGCGATCATATCAAGCTCGGGAAAGAATTGAAGTTGTTTACGATTCTGAACGAAGGCAAAGGGTTTCCGTTCTTTTTGCCGAACGGTATGATTTTAAAGAATACTTTAATAGATTACTGGCGGCAGATTCACCGCCGCGAAGGGTATGTGGAAGTTTCCACGCCCATTATGCTTTCGCGCACGCTGTGGGAAACGAGCGGGCATTGGGATCATTATAAAGACAATATGTACACCACAAAGATCGACGGCGAAGACTATGCGATCAAGCCGATGAACTGCCCGGGCGGGGTGCTTGTGTATAAAACCGAGCCTCATTCGTACAAAGATCTGCCGATCCGCATGGGCGAGCTTGGCATAGTGCATCGTCACGAAAAATCGGGGCAACTGCACGGACTTTTCCGCGTGCGGTGTTTTACGCAGGACGACGCGCATATCTTTATGACTCCTTCGCAGATTACGAGCGAGATCAAGGGCGTGGTGCGGCTTATAAACGAAGTGTACACGCTGTTCGGGTTTAAGTATCACGTAGAGCTTTCCACGCGCCCCGAAAACAGCATGGGCAGCGACGAGGATTGGGAAAACGCCACGAACGCGCTGCGCGAAGCGTTGAGAGAAATGGGTACGGATTACGTGGTGAACGAGGGCGACGGCGCGTTCTACGGGCCGAAAATCGATTTCCACCTGGAAGATTCGATCGGAAGAACGTGGCAATGCGGTACGATTCAGCTGGATTTTCAGTTGCCGCAGCGGTTTGAGATGGAATACGTGGGCGAAGACGGCGAGAAGCACCGCCCGATTATGGTACACCGCGTGATTTACGGGTCGATC
>CALARO010000077.1 GCA_937888935.1 uncultured Clostridia bacterium | reverse complement strand
CCCGCTCGTAAAAGTGCTGAAAGCGCGCTTTTTCATCACCGACGTCACAGCGGAAAACAAAGATCTCGCCAAGCGCAAGAATTATAACGCGCTCAAAAGCGTGGCGAACGCGCTCGTGCAGTACAATCGCGACGATAAAACGCTGAAACACCACTATATCAAAAACGAAAATCTCGAAAAAATCGAACGCGCGCTTGAAAAAAACGATAAAAAAGCCCTGCGCGACGCCATGCGGAAAACCTTCTCGTCAGACGTGGGGTCTACGGCAAACGGCGTGATTTTCAAAAGCGCGGGCAGAGCGTTTCTCACCACGTCGGTCTCGCAAAACGACAAAATCGACGCGCTTTCGGTGCTGCTTGTGAATTTGTCTTTAATCAAGCAGATCGTGGCGATCTACGGCTACCGCCCGTCGAATTTCAAGCTTGCGAAAATTTACGCCGCCGTTTTAAGAAATTCGCTGATCGCCTACGGCATGCAGAATGTAAATTGGTTCAACGTGTTCGGCAAATTTTTCACAGGAGTTTCCAAAAAAATCCCCTTTTTGGATACGCTTGTGGATAGCACCGTGCAAGGCACGGTCAGCGCGTTTTTAACGCTGCTCGTGGGGTACAAAACCAAACGCTACCTTTGCTCGGATTACGCGAAATCGGAAAAACTCGATCCCATCGAAGCGGACGGCGTGGAATCGTCGGACGAAGAAGTGCGCATCGCTTCCGCGCTCGCGAAAGAGATCAAGCGCGAAAAAGGCGCGGCAGGCTCGGCTGCAAACAAAGAAGCAACCGAAGCGGCAGCCGAATCCGCCCCCACGCAAGGGTAGTCTTTTTCATCTCTTTTTCTTAAAATACAAATTCACAAAAAATTGCACAAATTCACATACAGATTTCCGGGTACGCCAGAACTTGTCAGCCGTTTTGCGAGTTTTCGGCGCGCCCGAAATTTTTTACGATTTTTTTAATTTTGGTTCTATAATAAATGTTGGGGTGAGTGCGAAACAAACAAAGAAATAAT
>CALARO010000076.1 GCA_937888935.1 uncultured Clostridia bacterium | reverse complement strand
ATGAATTACGCAACGATTAAATGGACGGACATAGCGAACGGCGAGGGGGTGAGAATTTCTCTCTTCGTTTCGGGTTGCACCCGTCATTGCAAAAATTGTTTCAACGCCGTGGCGTGGGATTTTTCCTACGGAAAACCGTTTGACGAGACGGTGCAGGAAAGCATTTTCAATGGATTGGAAGCGGATTATATTTCGGGCCTTTCTCTGCTCGGAGGCGAGCCGCTCGAGCCGCAGAATCAGCGCGCGCTGCTGCCGTTTGTACGGGAAGTGAAGAAGCGTTTCCCCGAAAAGACGATCTGGTGCTACACGGGAAATTCGTTCGATCCCGCAACGGGCGTACTGAAAGAGAAGGATAAAAACACCGAAGTGACGGAAGAATTGATTTCGCTTTTCGACGTGCTTGTGGACGGGGAATTCATTGAAGAAGAGAAAAATATCCGCCTGAAATTCAGGGGATCGGAAAATCAGCGGGTTCTCGACGTAAAAAAATCGAAAATATCGAAAAGTCCCGTGATTTATCTTGATTAAAATGAAAATATCTGCTATACTTAAAAGGAAGCAGATATTTTTTTGCGCTTCGGCTTAAAGAGGTGCGTATGCGGAATGAGCGGAAGAAAAACAGTCCGTTGAAGAAAAAGGACAGAATTTTATTTGGCGCGGCGATGTTTCTTTTATCGTGCGCTGTGGCATTTTTTGCCGTATCGTGCGTACTTTTTGTAAAGGGCAACGGCGACAGCGATCATTCGCGCTTTTTTAAGGCGTGTATTCTGCTTTTTTGCGGCGGCGTTTCCGCGCTCGGCGCTTCGGCGTGTCTGCTTTTTACGCCGCTGATGCAATCGAAAAGGAACGGCGTTTGCCCGTATTGCGGGGCGAAGGTTTCGAAAAAAGCCGCGTTCTGCCCGTCGTGCGGGAAGTTGCTTAAAAAAGCGGAAGAAACGAAAGCGACGGCGGAAATTGCGAACGTTGCGGAAGTTTCGGAAGAAAAATCGGAAGAAAAAAAGGAAAATTAAGTTTATGTACATAGCCGAAGAGTGCGGGGCGGACGGCTTCGCGCGGGAAACGGAAAAGAAAATGGCGAAAAACGGGTGGTCTGCAAGCGTGCGGGCGTTGAAATCGGCGCGGGAATTTCTGAACAGTCGCGCGTTTTATGCGTTTGAAGTGCTTCTGGCGTGCTTTTTTGTTGCCATAAAGCAGGAAGTTATCGGGGCGATATGCTTTTTGGCGGTGATCTCGGTGATTCTTGCGGTATGCGACGATATTCGCGCCACAACGTTGCCGTTTCTGATTATCTGCACGATTACCACAAACCGCTATAACTCTTATAATCTTTATATTAAATATATTATCTACGCACCGGCGGCGTTGATGGCCTTGGTATTTCACTTCGCGGTATATCATAAATCGTTTTCGCTCGGGGAAAGCGCGAAGGGTATTTTTGCCGTGGGTATTGCGGTTTGCTTCGGCGGTCTGGGCAGATTTTCGCTTTCGGATTACGCATACGGTGCGTACTATTTTATCGGTCTCGGTTTCGGTATGCTGCTCGTTTATGCGCTGATGCGTTCGGAATTTTACGACGATAAAGAGACGGATCGCGAAAAACTCGCGTACATGATGACGGTTTATAGTCTGTTGTGCGGGTTCATGATCGCAAACGGATATTATAAACTGTATATCGAAAAGAGCATTGAGAATTTGTATCCGCAGGGATTTTCGCGGAATAATCTTTCTACGCTTTTAATGTTCGCGATGCCGTTTCCTTTGTATCTCGCGCGGAAAAAGCCGGTTTGCGCGCTGCTTTCCGTGATGATATTGGCGTTTCTTGCGTTGACGCAATCGCGCGGCGGGTTTTTGTTCGGGTGCATCGAATTTGCCGTTTGCGCGTTGTTCTGGATTTTCTCGGCGCAAACCCAAAAGGGCAGAAGAGTGCGGTTGCTTGTATGCGTAGGCGCACTGGCGATCGGCGTGTGCGTGATGCTGCCCGTGCTGATCAAGTGGATTTTGCCGCGCTTCGGCGGGGAAGTGAAAAACGAAACGCGATATAAAATGATTTGGGAAGCGTTCGATAAATTTTTCAAACGTCCCGTTTCGGGGTACGGCTTGCTTGATACCGATATTTTATATGAAACCGAGCGTAAGAAAGGCTCGCTGACGTGGTATCACATGATGCCCGCGCAGATTATCGGCGGCATGGGATTGATCGGCGTTGCCTGCTACGGGTATCAGCTTTTCAATCGCGCGAAGCTCGTGTTTTCGAAGCCGGATAGTTGGGGGTATGTACTCGGACTTTCGTATCTCGGCGTGCTTTTGATGAGTATGGTAAACCCAGGCGAATTTTGTCCGCTGCCGTTCGAGCTTATGGCGGTGCTGTTATTTATCATGCAGGAACGGCGGCTGGAAACCGCGCGCCCGCTGTATAAAGACAAGCTTCGGCACGGCGTTTGAGATATTTTGCGTTTAAAATCGAATAAAGAGAATTTTTCGCCGCATACGATAGGGTATGACGGCGAAATTTTTTGATTGGCGGAAAGAAACCGGAAAGAAATTCTGGAAAGATTTCGGAAAGGACGTTGGGAAGAAAGCGAAGCGATTTTTCGGCGGCGCGATCGCAGCTTTGGCGGCGGTTTTTGTCGCCGGGGCGTTTTTATTTGCGCGGCAGACGAAAAACGCGGATTTTTTGGTTTCGGCGGGGGAAAACGTGCAAAGTTGTCTTGCGGAAACGTATCTTGCGGGAGGCGCGGGGATTGAAATGCAGGCGGGCGGTCGCGCTTATGCCGTTTATGCGTGTTACGCAGGCGAAAACGGAAAGTCGCTTGCCGAAGCGGCGCAGGCGACGATCGGCGGTCGGGGCGGGAACGGAAAATCCGAAATTATTTCGCAAACGCGGCGCGCTATATATCTGAAAACTTCGGCGCAGAAGCGGCGGAAAAATGAAATTTCGGGCATATTGAACACATTGAACGAGTGCGCGGACGTGCTGTATTTGTCTGCCCGGGAAGCCGAACGCGGGGAAGCGGGGCAAGCTACGCTTAAAGAAACGGCGAAAAGTACGGCAATGGTGCTTTCTTATCTCTCGAAGCACGCGGGAAACGCCGACGAAGCCGCGAAACGGTGCGCGGCGGCTTGCGGGCGGGTTTCGGAAGAGCTGAAAGAGATTGCGGCGGGGATTGTATATTCGCGGGATCTGCGGCGCGCGCAGATTGAGATTTGCTTTGCTTATCTCGATTTTTCGGGGGCATATTCGATTTGAATTTCGTTTAAATTCGCTTGACAAACTGATTATAAAGAAAGTATAATAAGTATGCGATGGAATGGTTGAATTTTTACGGATTGATTTTTTTGATTTTAATCATGCTGCCGAATATCGTTTTTGCGGCGACGCATAAAGACGGGTTTGAAAATTCTTACCGCAATAAGCATGCGGAAATTTTCGAGCAGATCGGGCGCGCGGGGTGTTTTGCGTTTATTTTTATTCAGATTCCGCCGCTTGTGAAAGGGTTTTATTTTCACGGCGCGCTGATATTTTATCTTGCGGTCGGCGGTGCGCTCACGCTTACATATCTCGCCGGGTGGGCGTTTTTATGGAAAGAAAATTCGGTGCGGAAATCGTTGTTGCTGTCGATTGTGCCGTCGGCGTTGTTTTTTAGTTGCGGCGCGTTTACGCTGAATTTTCCGCTGCTCGTTTCGGCGGCGATTTTTGCGCCTTGCCATATTCTGATCAGCTATAAAAACGCAAAAAGGAATTAAAATGAATACAAAAGCTTTGGTTGTGATTGATTTGCAAAACGATATTACGAAAAATTACAGGGGCATTATCGAAGACGTGAACGCCGCGATTGCCCGCGCGCAGGAAAACGGGTTGACGGTGATTTATATTCAACACAACAACGTGACGGCGGGTACGCGCACCTTTAAACCCGGTACGCGCGGCGCGGATTTTGTTCCCGAATTGAAAATCGTTTCCGATAATGTGTTTGTGAAAACGAAGAGCAGCGCGCTTACAAGCGAAGAATTTGCTGCGTTTATCCGCGAAAACAAGCTCGACGAATTTTTTATCGCGGGGGCGGACGCTACGGCGTGCGTGAAATCTACGTGTTTCAATCTGAAAAAAGAAGGGTATGCGGTTCACGTGCTTTCGGATTGCGTTACAAGCTACGATACGGGCAAAATTGCCGGGATGCTTGCCTATTACGAAAGCAAAGGCTGCGTTGTGGAAGCGTTGGCGGATTGCGGGTTTTAACAAGGACAAGCGTATTATATGAAGGAAAAAGCGAAAATGGCGTTTGATTATAAAAAGGAATACAAGGAATTTTATCTGCCGAAGAGTGTGCCGCAGATTGTAAACGTGCCTTCGATGAATTACATTGCCGTGCGCGGCAAGGGTGATCCGAACGAAGAAAACGGGGAATACAAAGCGAGTATTTCGCTTTTATACGGCATTGCGTTTACGATTAAAATGAGTTGTAAAGGCGCACATAAAATCGACGGATATTTCGATTACGTAGTGCCGCCGCTTGAAGGTTTCTGGTGGCAAAGTGGCGCGGCGGACATTGATTATGCTCACAAAGAAAATTTTGAGTGGATTTCGCTGATCCGTCTGCCCGATTTTGTGACGAAAGCCGATTTTGATTGGGCGATCGAAGAAGCGACGAGAAAGAAAAAAGCCGATTTTTCGAAAGTTGAATTTTTAAAGTATTGCGAAGGTTTATGCGTGCAATGCATGCATATCGGCGCGTATGACAACGAG
>CALARO010000075.1 GCA_937888935.1 uncultured Clostridia bacterium | reverse complement strand
ATAAAAATCTATTATCTCGGCACGCCGGATCTATCCGCGCTACCCGACCCCGAACGCAGAAAGTTTCTCGAAACGCTGTATTCGGAAATCAATCGTATTCACTCAACCACCCGCGCAGGCGACTAAAATACCGCGCTCACAACCAAAATACAAGGAGAAACAACAAAATGCCATATTTAAACGCAAAAATATACTCTGACGGCGGACATTATGTCGCCATTCCGCAAGGCGCATATCCGAGCCGTAAAGGCAGGCAACGCCGCGGAAAACAAAACGTAAAAATCGAGATACCGCCGCCGTGCGATTTAATCGAATTGGCGGAACAGAACGCACCGCGCGAAAGCACGAAATCGCGGTTCGAAAAAGCGTATGCGGAAAGCCGAAGTTTACCGAAGCGCGAGCGAAAATCGCATATCCGCGCCGCGCTGAAAAACGATTTCGCCACAAAAGACGAACTTTCGGCGTATGTGGAACGCAATACCGAGCGTAAACGCACCAACGAAATCCGCCGCAAAATCCGACTATACCGCAAACTGAATCTGCAACACTGGAATTATTTCTGCACGTTCACGTACGACGATAACCTACATACGGAAGAAACGTTCCACAAAAAATTGTCGAACACGTTAAAACATTTCGTATCTCGGAACGGTTGGAAGTACGTCGGCGTGTGGGAACGTTCGCCCGAAAAGCAACGCCTGCATTTTCACGGAATCTTTTATATACCAAAACTTGTCGGCGAGATCGTCGAAACGAAAGATTACAGCACGAAAACGCATAAAACGCAGATTACATATCAGAACACGCACTTTTTAAAACGCTTCGGAAGAAACGATTTCAAGCCGATACAGTCGAAATACGAAATACCGTCGGTAGCGAAATATATCGCCAAATATATGGAAAAAACGGGCGAAAGACTCGTGTACGGCGGAAAATTGCCTACGTTTTTTCTTTCGGATATCGTCGATGAAGACGTGATTTGCCCCTTCGGGGCGTACGATGCAAAACTGCTGTTGTACGATAAATTCACGTGTATCAAAGACGGCGAAATTATCGGCGAAGTCGGTGACGAAACGATAGAACAAATGAAAAAATGCAATTAGGCGATAAGCCGGAAATATCGTCTTTCTTTCGGGAAAAGTGTAAACGAACCCGTCTTTTTCGTCAAGGGCAAGGTGCATTGCGCCGCTTGTAGCAATAACCGCAAAATAATACCGTTCAGGCGCAACCCTTGACGGAAAAGCGGCAAAACGAAAATAAACGCAAGCCATAAAATCGGTTTCGTTTGTGGTTTTCCCGTCGAAAGACGAAAATAAACAATAAATTTAAAGGAGTATCCAATTTTGAAAACAGCAGTAATTTATGCTCGGTATTCGAGCGACAGTCAGACGGAACAATCCATCGAGGGTCAGCTTCACGTCTGCAACGAGTATGCAAAAAATAACGATA
>CALARO010000074.1 GCA_937888935.1 uncultured Clostridia bacterium | reverse complement strand
TTTTGATTATTTCTTTGTTTGTTTCGCACTCACCCCAACATTTATTATAGAACCAGCTTTTTTCTTCTGTTTTCAAGGGTTTTTCTCACAAAAAACAGCCGTTTTTCGATGAAAAACGGCTGTTTTTTCAACTTATTTATGGGTTTTTACGCGTTTTTTACGCAGATTTGAGCCAAAATTTCGCTGTTTACCACGATTTTTTTCGCGGAAATATCCACTTTTTGCACCACGCCGCGCACCGCGGGGAACGAAATTTCTTCCGCGCCGTTTTTCACGGTGTACACGTCCGACGCGAGCGAAACCACGTTTTCAAGCGTGCCGTACACCTTGCCCGTTTCATCCGAAACTTCGCAGCCGAGAAGATCCACGATATAATACGTTCCTTCTTCGAGCGGCGGGGCGTCGTCGCGTTCGGCTTCGATTTCCTTGCCGCGCAAAAGTTCCGCCGCGTTGCGATCAGGCACGCCGCGAAGTCCTAAGTACGCAAAACCGCTTTCGCCCGTGCGGAAAGAAAGCACTCTGTATTCTTCGCCGCCGATAAACACGCGTTTGAAGCTCTTCACCGCCGTGTTTTCATCGGTAAACGTTTTGATTTTGATTTCGCCGCGAATCCCCTGCGGCTTCAACACTTCGCCGATGACAAGTCTGTCCATAGCCGTTTTTCCTTATAAAATAGCGCAAAAAAGCTGTTTAAGGCTTCTCCGTTTCTTTGCGGAAAAGCCTTAAAAAACTTGCCCCGATTACTCTTCGCCGTCTACTCTGTTACCGCCTTTTTCGCGGATTTCGATGACGTAACGCTTGGAATCGGAAGGCGTGGCGGCGCGCACGATGGTGCGAAGCGCCTTTGCGATTTTGCCCTGTCTGCCGATCACCTTGCCCATATCCGAAGAAGAAAGAGAAACGATCACTTCGATGGCGCGTTCTTTTTCCACCACTTCGTATTCCACGTTTTCTTTATCTTCGGCGAACTGATCGACGATATATTTAATCAATTCAAGCATACTGTTTCTCCAAAACGCCGCACGGCAGATTATTTCTTAGACTTCTTGCCTTTGGTTTTTGCGGGGCTGAGCTTTTCCGATTTCTCGATCACGCCCGCTTTCACAAGCAGGTTTTTCACCGTTTCGGTGGGCTGAACGCCTTTTTTCAGCCAATCTTTCGCTTTGTCCGCGTCGATCGTAAGCTCGTTGGGATCAACGGTGGGGCGATAATGCCCTACGCATTCGATATATTCGCCCGTAGCCGCTTTGCGCGCATCCGCTACCACCACACGGTAGATAGGATTTCTCTTATCGCCGAGTCTTACAAGTCTCATTTTAACCATTGTTTTATACCTCCGAAAGTATATAAATATTTTTTACAGGGGTTGCCTGTTTTTTAGCTTTGTTTGTTGATTTTCTGCCGTTCGGTTGCCAACGCCCCTCATCAGTCAACTTTGTTGACAGCTTCCCCCCAAGGGGAAGCCTAAATTAAGGCTTAAAATGGTAATCTCATTCTGCCCTTTGAGCCTTTGAGCTGCTTCATCAGCTGCTTCGCCTGATCGAATTGCTTCAAAAGCTTATTGATGTCCTGCACCTGCGTGCCGCTGCCCAGAGCAATACGCCGCTTGCGCTTGCTGTCGATCACCGACGGGTTTTCCCGCTCGGCGGGCGTCATGGAAAGAATGATCGCTTTCGTGTGCGCCATCTGCTTTTCGTCTACGTCGTCTTCCGAAATCTTGTACTTGCCCGCGCCCGGCAGCATGCCGAGCATGGATTTCGCGCCGCCCATTTTCTGCATCATTTCGAACTGTTCGAGATAGTCGTTCAGCGTGAACGCCCCGTCTTTCATTTTCTGCTGCATTTTTTTGGCGTCTTCTTCCGTGATCGCCTGCTGCGCTTTTTCGATTAAGGAAAGCACGTCGCCCATGCCCAGAATCCGCGAAGCCATGCGATCGGGATAGAACGGCTCTAAATCTTCCGGCTTCTCGCCCACGCCGATAAACTTGATCGGCTTGCCCGTGACTTTCTTCACGGAAAGGCATGCGCCGCCGCGCGTATCGCCGTCCAGCTTCGTTAAAATCACGCCCGTGATTTCCAGCCGGTTATTGAACGTTTCGGCTACGTTGACCGCTTCCTGACCCGTCATCGCGTCTACGATGAGCAGCGTTTCGGTGACTTCCACGGCTTTCTTGATTTCTTCAAGCTCGCCCATCAGCGTTTCATCAATCTGAAGCCGCCCGGCGGTATCTAAAATCACCGTATCGTACCCCATCGACTTTGCGTACTCAACGGCCTGCTTCGCCGTTTTTACGGGCGATTGCGTGCCTTTTTCGAAGACTTCGCAGCCGACTTTTTTGCCCACTACCTGAAGCTGCGAAATGGCGGCGGGGCGGTAGATGTCGCCCGCGACCAAAAGCGGTTTTTTGCCCTGCTTCTTCAGAAGATACGCGAGCTTGCCGCAAAGCGTGGTTTTGCCCGCGCCCTGCAAACCGCACATCATAATCACCGTGGGGGGCTTGGGCGCGACTTCGAGTTTGGAATTTTTGCCGCCCATGAGCGCGATCAGCTCGTCGTTGACGATTTTAATCACCTGCTGCGCGGGGTTGAGCGATTTTAAAATTTCCTGCCCTACGGCTTTTTCGGAAACTTCGGCGATAAACTCTTTCGCCACTTTTAAATTGACGTCCGCTTCCAAAAGCGCAACGCGCACTTCGCGCATCGCGCCGCGGATTTCGAGTTCCGTGAGTTTTCCGCGCTTGGTGAGCTTGGAAAATATGTGATTGAGCCTTTCGGAAAGCGAAGAGAACAACGCCATTTTTCCAAAACCTCCCCGTTTACTTCTGCGCCGATTTCAATCTTGCGATCTCTTTTTTCAGGGCGATTACGCCGAGTTTTTTATCGTACTCTTTCATCTGCTCGCACGAAGTGCGCAGACAATCGGATACGCTCTGCCGCGAAATGCCCTTTTCTTCGCCGATTTCGCCTAAGGAAAGATCGAAATTCAAATACAGCGCGCAGATTTCTTTGCGGCGCGGCGTGAGAAGTTCGCCGTAAGTATCGAACAGCTCCGTGAACGAGCTTTCTTTTTCTACGCGTACATCCATTGCCGCCGCCCCTTTTTTTCTTCTGCCCTGCCATTATAACAAATTAAAATATCCCTGTCAAGCATTTTTGCATGACAGGGCGAATTTTTATTTAAAACAGTTGTAAAATATCCACAAGTATCGCGAACGCGAAAAGGAAAATGATGCCCACGAAATGGATCGTGGCTTCCACCTTGCGATTGATCGGCTTTTTGCGAATCCATTCGATAATGCAGAACACCACTTTCGAGCCGTCCAGCGCGGGAATGGGCAGCAGATTGAACACGGCGAGATTGACGCCGATAAACGAGGCGATATTCAGAAAATTCACCCAGCCGCTCTTCGCCTGCTGCGAAGCCACCTTGATGGTGGTAACCGGCCCGCCCATGCTTTTAATGCTGATTTTGCCCGTGACGAGCTGCCCGAGCGAAGACAACACCATGCCCGCTTCTTTCCACGAGTACGCGAGCGCGTTGCCCACGGTGACGCCGAAGCCTTCTTTGAGCGTGACGGACGAAAGTTCCGTGACTCCGAGCGCCTTTAAAATGCCCGTGGTTTTCGTGAGCGAATCGAAATCTTTATACGACGCGCCGAGCGTGATTTCTATCGTGCGGTTTTTCAGCGCGCCGTTTTCAAGGCGCAGCACTTCCACCTTTGCCGTATCGCCCGCATTTTTGCCTTTCATCGCCGCCATATAATCGGTGATAAGATACAGTCTTCTGCCTTCGATACGCATGATAATATCGCCCGATTGCAGCGCGTTTTCGCTATCCGCCGCCTGCGTTTGCTCCGTCTGCGCGCCGCTATCTTCCGGTGCGGGCAAGCCGGTGACTTTATAAAGCGGTCTGCCGAACGATAAAAACATCACGAAAATCAGCAGCACGCCGAGTAGATAATTCATAGTCGCGCCCGCGAGAAGCACGATAATGCGCTTCCACGGCGGCTGATCGTTGAATTTTTCGCCCTTGGGTTCGGGGTAGGTTTCTTCCGGGTTTGTTTCGCTATTTGGCGCAGCGTTTGCCGGCAGTTCGCCCGGCTGCGCTTCGAGTTCGGAAAACGGCGTTTGCGCCTTTTTTGGTTGCGCTTCCGATTTTTGCACGCCGCTTGTTTCCGGTTCGTCGTCGATTTCGTCTTCGCCGTCGAACGCGCAGTAGCCGCCGAGCGGAATCACGCGAAGGGCGAACAGTTCGCCCGTTTTTTTGCTGCGTTTTTTGAAAATCGCAGGGCCGAAGCCCACGGAAAATTCGTTGATTTTAAAGCCGAGCGCCTTGCCCGCGAGATAATGCCCGAATTCGTGGATGGTGACCATGACGAGCAGGATCGCCACCGCCGCCAGCACGCCGCCCGCGCTCTTTAAAATTTCGGTAAATTTTGCGGCAAGTATCGCTTCCATTGCTCTCTCCTGTTTTTGTTTTTATCACCGACGAATTATCGGCAATTCGACCGCGAAATATACGCGCGCGCCGCCGCCCGCGAAAGCTTATCCGTTTCGACGAGCGTTTCGAAAGACTGCACTTTCTGCTTCTTCGTGCCGTTTAATACTTCGTTTAAGCAGTCCGCAATCTGCAAAAATCCGATTTCGCCGCGAAGGAACGCATGCACCGCTTCTTCGCCCGCGCCGTTGAGCGCGCACGGATAGTTTTCGCCCGCTTGCCCCGCCGAAAGCGCGACGGAAAAGCACGGAAATTTTTCTTTTTCGAGCGGCAGAAAATGCAGCGCGGCGAGCTTTTCGAAATCCAGACTTTCGCAGCAGGCAAGCCGCTTGGGGTACGTGAACGCCAGCTGAACGGGCAGTTCCATACTCGGCACGCCGAGCTGCGCGATCACCGCGCCGTCTTCGAATTCCACCATGGAATGGACGATACTTTCGGGATGCACGAGCGCGTGGATTTTTTCGTAAGGCGCGTTGTACAAGTGGTGCGCTTCGATCACTTCGAAGCCTTTATTCAAAAGCGTTGCGCTGTCGATCGTGATTTTCGCGCCCATTTTCCACGTGGGGTGTTTCAGGGCGTCCGCCGCCGTGACGTTTTTCAGTTCTTCTTCGGTTTTGCCGTAGAAAGGTCCGCCGCTCGCCGTGATAAGAAGCCGCCTGAACGGCGTATCGCGCCTGAAATTCAGCGCCTGCCAAAGGGCGGAATGTTCGCTGTCTACGGGGCGGATTTCCGCGCCGTATTTTTTCGCTTCGTTTATAAAATATTCGCCGCCGCACACGAGCGTTTCTTTATTGGCGAGCGCGACGGGCATGCCGAGCCGCGCCGCCGCGAACGAGTACGAAAGCCCCGCGAAGCCGCTCGCCGCGATCAAGGCGACGTCCGCGCCTTTAAGAGCGCGCAACGCTTCTTTTTCGCCGCTATAAAACGCCGTGCCTTGCGGGATGTGCGCGCGGATTTTTTCGCCCGTTTCTTTATCGGCAACCGCCGCGATTTTCGGGCGGTACTTTTGCAGGATTTGTATGAATTTTTCGCCGCCATGCCCCGCCGCCGCGGAATACAGCGTAAATTCTTCGGGGTGTTTATCAA
>CALARO010000073.1 GCA_937888935.1 uncultured Clostridia bacterium | reverse complement strand
GCAAATCACCGCATCGTCCGGCATTTCTTTTCCGCATTTGCTACAATACATTTTTAACACCTCTATTCAAACCACTTCGATTTTCAAAAAAAGCGAATGATCCCCCAAACTTGCAAAATACCCAAAAAAGACACTATCGCCTCGGCAAGAAGCATTGCCGAAACTAATCGTATAGCTTCCGAAGGTTGTTTTCTTGAAAACACAAACTCTGTAATCGTACTGCCTAATGCCAAAATTGAAATTATCAATGCAAAAATACCGTTAATAAACTTAGCTAATCCTATTAAAACTAATGAAATGATAAAGCATATTTTAGCGATAGTTTTCGAGCGATTTTCATAATATTCGTCCTGCGCAACCCGCGGCGAATTTAAATAAACATTTTCGTAAGTCGGTTTTTCCGCTTCTTTCTTCAATAAGCACCCGCAACCCGTGCAAATCACCGCATCGTCCGGCATTTCTTTTCCGCATTTGCTACAATACATTTTTTCTTACCTCACTTTATTTTAATATATATACGCACTCGCAACGCTCATTGCGATAATCGCGTAAATGACAACAAGTGCCATCCATACCGACGAAATGATTATTCCCGCTTTTGCCAACCCTTCGCCTTTTCCGTTCATCTGCTTAGACCGCGATAAGCCGATACAGCTAAATATCAACCCGAGCAATGCAATAAAAAACGAACACACAAACCCCGCGATAGCCATTCCGTTGGATTTCTGATCCCCTGCAGATTGCCCGTCATAAGTTTCTCGCCTACCGCCGTAGGGATACCGGCTTTCCGGATAAACTTCCTGACTTTTACCGTAACCGGACTTACTTGCAGCCGTTTCGTATTGCGCCCGGCTTTGCGTTTGAATTTGCGCTTCGCGCGGCAATTCACGCACCAACGCGCCGCAATGCACGCATACGTAGGCTTCGTCGTCAATCTGCGCGCCACACTTCTTACAATACATTCTTCCTTTCTCCTTTGCTTTTATTTATTCTATATTATAGAATTATATTTATATTATAGCGTTGTTATATAGATTTGTCAACCGATATTGCATAAAATGTTTTAAAATATTCTATATTACAGAATAAAAGGGGCATAAAAAATGGAAATCGGATCTAAAATCAAAGAATTGCGCACGGAATACGGGTTGAAACAAAAGGAACTTGCGGCAAAAATCCACATTGCGGCGAACACGCTTTCGCAATTCGAAACGTGCCGGGCAAATCCGAGTTACGATATTTTGATCGCGCTTGCCGATTTTTTCGAAGTTTCGGTGGACTATCTTCTGGGGCGCGCGGACGAGGCGGGGAACGTGAAAATTCTGCCCGATAAAACGGGCGTGTACCCTTCCGCCGACGAAGCGGAATTGCTTGCTTTGTACCGCAAAACCGACGAGATCGGCAAGGCGCGCATTAAGGCTTACGCCGAAGGGTGCGCCGCCGCAAATAAATAAAATTGCTTTAAAATTCAGCCGGGTAAAAGTTGGGGCGCGCCGAATATCATTCGGCGCGCCTTTCCAATTTTATATGCATAATCAGCGTTAAAACCGTCTAAAAAATAGTTGTTAACACCGTAAGTAAAATAAAACCTATTTTCAGGCTTGAAATGATAATTCCCGCCATAGCAAGCCCGCGCCCTTCATCGCCGTATTCTTTGCATTGCCGCAAGCCGATAATGCCAAACACCAATCCGAACAGAATAGAAAAAATCGAACAAATAAATCCCGCGATTGCCATACCGTTGTTTTTTCGGCGAGAATACGACTCTCGCCCGAAATCTCTGCCGCCGACACCGCCCTTTTGCGGAATACGCTCAGGATAGTCGCTTTCCTGCGCCCCGCAAAAAGGACATTCTCTTGCATTATCTTCTATTTCTTTTCCGCATCTTTTACAAAACATCTTCTCTTTTGCCGCCTTTTTAATCGCTATACTTCTATTATAGTAAGTTTATAACTTACTGTCAAGTAAAAACTTACTATTTTCGTATAATAATATTATGAAATTCGTAGAAAGGTTTAACGAGATTTTAAAAATCAGCGGCAAAAGGCAGACGGAAGTGGCGGCGGCGGTGAACGTTTCGAAGCAATGCATCAGCGACTACAAAAAAGGGAAAAGTATTCCTTCCGTAGAAACGCTTTTCCTTTTATGCCGTTTTCTCGACGTTTCCGCCGATTATCTGCTTGGTCTTTCCGACGAGTACCGATAAATTTATTTTCAGTATTAAATAGCTTTGGGCGCGCCGAAT
>CALARO010000072.1 GCA_937888935.1 uncultured Clostridia bacterium | reverse complement strand
CGCTTGCAGGCAAAATACAGCGTGAAAATAAATCATAAAAAACCAAACAGGAGAAACACATAAATGGCAATCGAAAAAAATTCCGAAAAAATGAAAGCTCTCGACGCCGTTCTGATGCAGATCGAAAAGCAGTACGGCAAAGGCTCGATCATGCGCCTTGGCGACGAAGCGGGCAACGCGGAAATCGACGTGATCCCTTCGGGCTGCTTAACGCTCGATCTCGCGCTCGGCATTGGCGGCTTCCCGCGCGGCAGAATTATCGAAATCTACGGCCCGGAATCTTCGGGTAAAACCACGGTTGCGCTGCACGCCATCGCGGAAACGCAGAAGCTCGGCGGCGTGGCGGCGTTTATCGACGCGGAACACGCGCTCGATCCCGTGTACGCGAAGCACCTTGGGGTAGATCTTGAAAATCTGTACGTATCGCAGCCGGATACAGGCGAACAGGCGCTCGATATCTGCGACGCGCTCGTGCGTTCTTCCGCCGTGGATATGATCGTTATCGACTCCGTAGCCGCGCTCACGCCGAAAGCGGAAATCGAAGGCGATATGGGCGATTCGCACGTAGGTTTGCAGGCGCGTTTGATGTCGCAGGCGCTTCGAAAACTCACGGCAATCGTGAATAAATCGCACACGTGCGTGATTTTCATCAACCAGTTGCGCGAAAAGGTGGGGGTAATGTTCGGCAACCCCGAAGTCACCCCGGGCGGCAAAGCTCTGAAATTCTACGCGAGTATCCGTATCGACGTGCGCAAAATGGACACTTTGAAAGACGCGGAAGGCGCGATGGGCAACCGCACGAAAGCGAAAATCGTGAAAAACAAGCTTGCGCCCCCGTTCAAGCAGGCGGAATTCGATATCGTATTCGGCGAAGGCATTTCGCAGGAAGGCTGCATCATGGATATGGGCATCCAATTCGATATCATCGGCAAGAGCGGCGCGTGGTTTTCGTACAACGGCGAGAAAGTGGCGAACGGCAGAGAGAAAATGCGCCAATTCTTAAAGGACAATCCCGAAATCTCGAATGAAATTCAGCAGAAGATCCGCGCGGCGGCAAAGGGCGCGCCGGACGTAGTGGAAGGCGGCGCGGAAGAAGAATGAAACACGGATTTGTGCGCGCGGCGGCAGCTTCCCCGAAGCTGAAAGTAGCCGACGTAAAATTTAACGCGCAGGAAATTTTAAAAGAATTAAAGCGGCTTGCGGGCGAAAATACGGAAATCGCGGTATTTCCCGAACTTTCGCTTTGCGGCTACACCTGCGGCGATTTGTTTTTCGACGGCGCGCTTTTAAGCGCGGCGCGTTCGGCTGCGTTTTACCTTGCGGAAGAAGCGAATAAATTCGCGCCGAACCTTCTCTTTTTCGTGGGGTTGCCCGTGGAAAAAGGCGGAAAACTTTACAACTGCGCCGCGGCGATCTGCGGCGGAAAGCTTCTCGCGCTCATTCCCAAATCCGCGCTTCCGAATTATAACGAGTTTTACGAAAAACGCTATTTCACCGAAGCGGACGATGCCGTCGAGCAAAACTTTGTTTTCGGCGACGGGCAAACTTTCCACAATGTACCGTTCGGCAGAAACGTTCTCATAGAAGATCCCGCCGCCGGCGTTTGCGTAGCGTGCGAGATCTGCGAAGATCTTTGGATTTCCGCGCCGCCTTCGCAAAAACACGCCGCCGCAGGCGCGCAGATTATCGTAAATCTGTCTGCTTCCGACGAAACGGTGGGCAAGGCGGAATATCGCCGCACGCTCGTGAAATCCGTATCGGGGCGCAGCCTTTGCGCGTATGTGTACACCGACGCGGGGCAAGGCGAATCCGTCACCGATTGCGTGTACGCGGGGCATTGCCTGATCGCGGAAAACGGCGGAATTTTAAACGAAAGCGCGTTGTTTTCGGAAGAAGGCGCAATCGCGGAAATCGACGTAGGATTTCTGAAAAACGAACGCAGAAAAATCACCACGTTCGTTTCCGCCGCGCAGCAAAGCGAAAATTATACGCGCGTGCAGGCGAACTTCGTCGGCGAAAGCGATATAAAAACGCGTATAATCGAGCGACTGCCGTTCGTACCCGAAGGCGCGGGCGCAGAAGAAAGAAAAGAACTGATTTTGTCGCTTCAATCTCACGCCCTGGCGCGCAGATTGCAGCATACAGGCGCGAAATGCGCGGTGATCGGCGTATCGGGCGGTTTAGATTCCGCGCTTGCGCTTCTCGTGGCGGCGCGCGCGGCGGATCTATGCAAAATGCCCCGTT
>CALARO010000071.1 GCA_937888935.1 uncultured Clostridia bacterium | reverse complement strand
GCAAAAAAGAGTATACAATCACTCGCAAATTCAAAGCTTCGGCAGACGGCGATTTCTTATTGCGCCTTGCCTGCTCGCACGCGGTTGAATACTATTCTTACGACGTTGAGCTTTTCGACGTTACGTTAGAAGAAAAAGACTATTCGAACAATACGCTCACGGGCTTGAACGGAAACACCGCATTTACAAACGAGCAGACGGAAAACGGCTGGAATATTTACTTTAATGGTTTGGCAGCTTGGAATACGATAGTCTTTAATACAAAGTATTCCGTTGTAGCGCAAAAAGGATATCGATTAACCGTGAAATTACGTATCGATCAACTTAGCGGCACAAATGCCAAAGGCGAAACCATCGGTACTTCAAACTTTTATATCGATAATAATGGCAGCAGCGATATTCCTTTAACAGCCAACAAGTGGAAAGAATTTACGCCCGAAAACGGAAACGTCGGTTCGCAATATTATATTCAGAAAATCGATTTCACCGCTTCGAGCGATAAAGATTTTGTGCTTCGTTTGGCGTGCAATTTTAGTCTTGGCGGTTCGGCAACTTCTTATATCGTTGCCGCAGAAATTTACGACGTAACGATTGAAGAGTTCGGCGTGTTCACTTCTCAGAACGGGTTTGCCACGTGGGAAAGAACGCAGACGGGAGCTTCGGTGACGTTAGAACAAAAGGGTGACTGGACTGCCCCTGAAATCACAACGACAACGAAAGTTGAAAAGGGTAAAAAGTATACGGTAACTTTCACTATTTCCGATTTCAACAATACTCAGAAAGATAATATAGGCGGTTGTCATGTTCAGCATTTTGGCGGAACGAAAAACGATGCTTATAAGGCTCTTACAGTCGGGGAAAATACGTTTACGGTGTTGGCTGATTCCGACGGAGTATTGATTATAACGTTTGGCTTTAACAGCGACGTGTCGGTCGGTAGTGTTATTACTTTCACCATTTCCGATTTCACGGTTACGGAAGCGGCGGAAGCGTAAAGAACAATCGTTTGTCGGGGCGTCCCGTTGCGGCGGGATACCCCGATAAAGCGTAAAAAAACAATGATAAACGATTATAAAACGTTAATAGAAAATTATATTTTTTCCAAAATTTCACGCGTGCTGAAACAGCCGTACAAGGCAATTCAGTATCCGTTTATCGATCCCGGGGAGGGCTACGAAGGAAATCTTTGGGATTGGGATTCGTATTTCACCGCCCGCGCGCTGTTAATGCTCGGCAAAAAGTACGGCGAAAGCCGTATGGCGGCGGCAGGAGTGCCTTTGAAGAAAGCGGAAGCGCACGCGAAAGGGTGCGCGCTGAATTTTTTATCGTGCGAGTGCGCCGACGGGTACGTGCCTGTTATGATGACGGGCGACGGCGATTTCTGCGATTTTTTCGTGCGCGAACATCTGCGCGGCATAAAAGTCAATCAGATGAAGCCGTTTTTGTGTCAGGCAATTCTGAACGCCTGCGAATTTTCGGGCGATTATGCGTGGTTCGATAAAGAAAAAGCGTTAAAATATCTCGAATATTACGAAGCGAATCAGCGCGACGAAAAAACGGGTCTGTTTTTCTGGCAGGACGATATTATGATCGGCATAGACAACAACCCCACGGCGTTTTTTCGCCCTCCCCGCACCTGCGCCGATATTTACCTGAATACGTTTATGGTGCTGGAATACGAAGCGTTGCAAAAGGTATTTGCGGCGGCGGGCGACGAGCGGTCGGCAGATCTGAAAACGCGCGCGGAACAGCTGAAAAACGCGATTAACGAATATTTATGGGACGAGCGCGACGGCATTTATTATAGCGGCGATCTTTCGTACCATAAAACCTCGCTGAAAGCGGGCAATTTCACGTTTCACGAAAATCTTGCGCCCACGTGGAAAATTATGCCGATGCGCGTTGTATTCTGGGGATGTTTTCTGCCGCTGTACGCGGGCATTGCCGATAGCGAAAAAGCCGAAAAATGTATAGCGCGCCTGCGCGATGAAACGGTGTTATCCAAATACGGCATACGCACGCTTGCTTCGAACGAGCCGATGTATAATCTCGAAAAAACAAGCAATCCGTCGAACTGGCTCGGCGCGATCTGGGGTATATCGAATTATTGCGTGTGGAAGGGCCTGAAGCGGTACGGCGAAGAAGAAATCGCGAAAAAATTGCAGAAAGCCACGATTGAATTATACGGCAAAAATTTGAAAAAATACGGAGAATTTTTCGAAAGTTATCAGCCTGATAGCGGCGAGCCGAATTTAAATCCGGGTTTTTTAAGCTGGAATTTATTGATTGCGGAAATGTTAGCCGAATAAAAACATATTATCATCGACAACGAAAAGAACAAAAAAGGACGTAAAAATGAAAGAAATAAAAGCGGTGTGGGCGAAAGGGCGCGCGGAAGAAATCAATCGCACGTTTGCATTTGCGCTCGATCTGAAAAAGC